>JBFHCW010000417.1:0-1523 GCA_041585035.1 Litorivivens sp. | reverse complement strand
GCAGCAGTTCCGCAGGCAGCGTAACCTCGAAGGTTGCACCGCCTTTCTGATAGCGCTGGGAGCTGAAATACAGCCTGCGGCCATCGGGAGAAAAGGCGGGGCCGCAGATTTCTGAGCCCGGGTGATGGATTTCCAACAGGGTCTTTGCACCTTTGTTCGGATTCAACACCACCAGCCGTGCAATATCGCTGGAATGAGGATCTTCGGCCACCAGAATATCGCCCCACGGGCTGATGGTTAGGTTGTCGACGCTTGCCAGCGCGCTGTCGATCTGTGCATTGTCGAAGACCAGTTCCACTACCTGATTGGCCACATCCAGACACCACACCCGATTGTCGTATTTGGTGGTCCAGAAAATCAGGCTGTCAGGCAGCTTTGTGCCTTCCGTTTGCAATTGTCTGCCCAGCGCTTCAGGCAGATTGTAGGTCCAAAGACCTTCACCGCCGGCAAACGTGGTGCCCGGCACCGTTTCCCCTCGATGTCGCAGTCGGTTGCGCACTTTGTCCTGACGCTTCTCGGGCGCCAAAACATCAACCCAGGTTACCGGTAATTGGCCACGCAGCAATGCGTCGCTTTCGGGATAACAGTCGTCGGCATAGCCTGCGAGATTCATCACCTGCAGACGGCCGTGCTCTAACTGCAGACGGCCATTGGCCATGCGGTCCTTCGATGAAGCCACCCAGCGATAAAACCGGCCATCGCGGGTATCTTCCGTGAGATAAGCGCTACCGCGCTTTTCATCCAGGGCGAAGGCTTCATGTGCAAAGACACCGAGCGCCGGTTTTACCACCCCCTGCCCCGGCATAAACGGGTCGCACTCAAAGCACTGTCCGCTGCGTGACTCCTCACAGGAAATCCAGGTTTGCCAGGGCGTGGTGCCGCCGGCGCAATTCTGCGTGGTACCGCTCAGAATGGAATAAGCGCTATCAACCTCGCCTTGCGGGTTGAAGCCAATGGCCCCGCAGCCACCCAGAGGCACAATCGGGACCTCAGAATTTGAGGTGTACACCCAGCCGCCGTCCGGGCGCGGAAACACGGCACCGCCATCGGGATAGGTATGCCACCGGTACGCGCTGCGCGAGCTGTCCGCACCCGGAGTTTCGACTCGGTCACCGGCAACCGCAAGCAAACGCGCCTTACAGCCTTGCGCCAATGCCAGCCCAAACTCATCAACCTCCTCGAGCTTGCCAATGTTCCAGAGCGGGCCGGTCGGCAATCCCAGCTGCGTATTGCCGGTAACCTCCAGGCAGGTGGCCAGCGCCCGGCTGCCCAGAGATATTGACGCTACACCCAAAAATGCTTGCTTCAGCAGAGTGCGTCGAGCTACACGATTCATTAAAACCTCGATTGGGAAACTGACAACAACGCGCGGACGTTCCGCCGCACTCTGCGCCGTATCATCAGGGCTAACAGTATAAATAATGGGAGGCACAATACGAGCGGATAGCGGATCGCAAATACGACTGGCTCCAATACCATGCGTACCAGCCACCTCAGCAGCTCACTGTCCCCGATGAGCTGTG
>JBFHCW010000416.1:0-1551 GCA_041585035.1 Litorivivens sp. | reverse complement strand
TTCGGTCTGCCCCTTTTCTGACTGACATTGTGGCTGGCTAAGCGGTATCATTGGCGCCTTTCGAAAATATCGTGTTTTGAGGAAAGTTATGGCGACCTATTCTACCAACGAATTCCGTTCCGGGCTGAAAGTCATGTTGGAAGGCGACCCCTGTTCCATTCTGGATAACGAATTTGTCAAACCGGGGAAGGGTCAGGCCTTTAACCGGGTAAAGCTGCGCAACCTGAAAAGCGGTCGTGTCTGGGAGCGGACCTTCAAGTCCGGCGAATCCCTGGAAGGGGCGGACGTGATGGACACCGACATGGAGTATCTCTACAACGACGGTGAGTTCTTTCATTTCATGGAGCCGGAGACCTTCGAGCAGCACCAGGCCGACGCGGCGACAGTTGGTGATGCGGCTCAGTGGTTGAAGGAGCAGGACATCGCCACGGTGACTTTGTACAACGGCGCACCGCTGGCCGTGGCACCGCCGAACTTTGTTGAGTTGGAAATTGTTGAGACCGATCCGGGACTCAAGGGCGATACCGCCCAGGGTGGCACCAAGCCCGCCAAGCTGAGCACTGGCGCAGTGGTAAAAGTACCGCTGTTCCTGAGTGAAGGCGAAGTGGTTCGAGTGGATACCCGTACCGGCGAGTACCAGAACCGCGTCAAGTCTTGAGCGACTGGCAACCCAGTGCAGCGCTGAGCGCGCTGCAAGCCCGTGCTGCTCTGCTGGAGAGGGTGCGCGGGTTTTTCAAACAGCGCGGCGTACTGGAAGTCGATACGCCGCTGCTGGCCTCGGCACCCGTCACCGACCCCGCGATTGAGGCCTACTCCCTGAGGCAGGCCGAGCTCTATCTGCAAACCTCTCCGGAATACGCCATGAAGCGTTTGCTGGCGGCGGGCAGCGGTCCGATCTACCAGATCTGCAAGGCCTTTCGTCAGGGCGAGAGCGGTCGCCGTCACAACCCCGAATTCACCATGCTGGAGTGGTACCGCCCCGGTTTTGCGCTGACGGAACTTATGTCCGAAGTGGGCGAGCTACTGTGCCTGGTGTTGGGTGATCGACCGGTGCGCCAATACGGCTTTGCCGATCTGTTTGCCCGGCAATTTGAGCTCGACCTTTTTAGTGCAGACAGTGGGGAGCTCTGCCAGCTGGCCGAAAAACGTCACGGCATTCCGGCTTCGTCACTGGATCGCGACGAGGCGATCAATCTGCTGTTCAGTCATGATATTGAACCGACCCTGGGGCGGGGCGAGTACAGTCTGGTGCGGGATTTTCCTGCTTCGCAGGCGGCCCTGGCGCGGCTCGGGCGCGATCCACAGGGGCGTGAGGTGGCCCTGCGCTTTGAAGCCTTTGTGGACGGGGTGGAACTGGCCAATGGTTACGATGAGCTGTTGGATGCCGGCGAACAGCGCGCGCGCTTCAGCGCGGATCTTGAGCGACGCCGCCAGCGCGGTCAGGTGACGCCACCGGCAGATGAACATCTGCTGGCGGCGCTGGCGCACGGCTTGCCGGAATGCGCGGGCGTTGCCCTGGGGCTGGACCGGCTATTGATGCTGCAGCTGGGC
>JBFHCW010000415.1:0-1589 GCA_041585035.1 Litorivivens sp. | reverse complement strand
TGCACTGTGCAACAGCGCGATAGGCAGCGTGGAACAAACCTTGGCCCAGGAGGCCCAGCAATGAACGAATCTGAAACTCAACCGCTGGTGTATGTTGTCGAGGACAGTGAGTCCAGCGGTGCACTGTACTGTGGCTACCTGGAACAGGCGGGATGCAAAACCGAACATTTTCTGGACGGCCATTCGGCACTTATTGCGATCAAAAACCGCATGCCCGATGTCATTGTTCAGGATGTCTGCCTGCCGGATATAACCGGGCTAGAGGTACTGGAGTTTGTTAACCGGCAACCGTCGCCGGCCAACGTGGTGATTGTCACCGCTAACAGCTCAATCGATACCGCCGTCGAGGCCATGCGCCTCGGTGGCTTTGATTTTATTGAAAAGCCTTTCTCCAAAGAGCGTTTGCTGTCCGGCGTTAAAAGCGCACTGGATCAGAAACGCGATGAAATCGAAGCGCCTGTGGCCAGCGTTGCGACAGCGCCCGTTGACGATTACGGCGACCACTCAGTGGCACAGTATTTTGTCGGCCAATCACTGTCGATGTCGACCGTGTTTCGCCTGCTGGACAGCGCCGCCAAGAGCAAGGCCAGCGTTTTTGTCACCGGAGAAAGTGGAACCGGCAAGGAGGTCTGCGCTCAATCGCTCCACAACGCCAGTGCGCGACGGGCCGGCCCTTTTATCGCGATCAACTGCGCCGCAATCCCCACGGAGCTGTTCGAATCCGAAATATTCGGTCATGAGAAGGGCGCGTTCAGCGGCGCAGTTAACCAACGCAAGGGCGCGGCGGAACAAGCCGATGGCGGCACCCTGTTTCTCGACGAAATCTGTGAAATGGATTTGAACCTGCAGGCTAAACTGCTGCGCTTCCTTCAAACAGGCACCTTCAGCCGCGTCGGCGGCCAAAAAACTATGACCGCGGATGTACGTATCGTCTGCGCCACAAACCGGGACCCGGCCAGAGAAGTCGGTGAAGGGCGGTTCAGGGAAGACCTCTACTACCGACTGAATGTGATACCCGTTTCCCTGCCGCCGCTGCGCGATCGGGGTGATGACCTGCTGTTACTCGCCAATCATTTCCTGATCGAAAAATCTCAGGCCAACAACAAACAGTTCACAGGCTTCGCCGCTGACGCGATTCAGAAAATCACCCAGTATGATTGGCCCGGCAATATTCGAGAAATGCAGAACGTTATCGAAAATACGGTGGTCATCAACGAGGGCACGGAGGTTACCGCCGATATGCTGCCGGCTCTGGGCGACAATCGCCCCAGGGCATCGTCGCACTCAAGCTCCACGGCAGCACCCGGCCAGTCAATCCGGACAGCCAGCCCGACAGCAGCAAACGTCACCCCCATACCCAACGGCACCCAGGGCATCCGCCCGCTTTGGCAAGTGGAGAAAGAAGCGATAGAGCAGGCAATTGATCAATGTGATGGCAATATCCCGCTGGCGGCAGCCTGCCTTGGGGTCAGCGCCTCAACCATCTACCGCAAATTAAAGGGCTGGAGCTGATAGTGAGCTTTAGCCCTCACCATCAGGGCGAGTGGAGTACCACTCTTGTTTACTCGTCGCTTCACCGGGTTCGTTGA
>JBFHCW010000414.1:0-1597 GCA_041585035.1 Litorivivens sp. | reverse complement strand
TGAGAATAACCCGCCCCGAAATCATCAATAGCAACCTGCAGCCCGGCTTCACGAAAACGCTTGGCCAAAACGTTTACCGATTTACGCTTGCCCGGTGCTTCCGTGATTTCGGTGACCACTTTGTAGGGAGGTAACTCCAGCCGATCGAGCAGGGCCAGCGTGTTTTCGCCGAGATCGGAGCGCTGTGGCTGAATAAAGGCCGGTGAAATGTTTACACTGATAAACTCTCCGCCCGGTCGGGCCGCAAAGGTCGCAAGAGCCGTGGAGCGAATATGTCGATCGACAGTGAGCTTGTCCTCGACATTAACCTGCTCGTCATTGAAAAAAGGCCAGGCGCTGATAATGCTGCCGTCCGGAGTCTGGCACCGTGCGAGGGCCTCGTAACCCCCGATGCGACCTGTCAGGACATCCACTATTGGCTGATAGTGCGGAAAAAACTGCTTTAAATCCATGGAGTCCCAGTGTGTTGTTAGCGATAGAATCGTCGTCAGCGGTACACTCTTGGCACGCGCGAGGTGACGCCGGTAAACAAGTGGTAGCTTATGGTGTTGGCAAGCCGTGCGATGTCGTCGGCGGGAAGCCCTTCACCCCAAAGAGTTACTTTATCACCTTCGCCAATCTGTAATGTAGAGTTGGAAATGTCAATACTGCAGATGTCCATTGATATGCGGCCCACCACGGGAAACCGTTGTCCATTGACCAGTACCGGCGTTCCGTTGGGGAGTTGTCTGGGGTACCCGTCGCCATAGCCGATGCCCAGGGCCGCGATTCGGCTGTCTTTGTCGGCTGTCCACTTGCCGTTATAGCCCACAGATTCTCCAGCGGACACGTTTTTAATGGCGAGTATGCGGGAGTTCAGCGTCATCACCGGCATCAGATCCAGTGGCGTTGATGTGGGATTGGAGCCGTACAGCATAATGCCGGGGCGGACCCAGTCCCGATGGCTGCGGTCTGCGGTTATTATTGCGGCGGAGTTGGCCAGGCTGCAGGGCAGGTCAGGGTAGTGCTCGGCGACCCGATCAAATCGCTCGATCTGTTCTGTCGTGATCGGTGATTGGTCTTCGTCCGCACTGCTGAAGTGTGTCATCAAGTTGAGACGGTGCGCCGCCGTTGCCGAGCTGAGCAAGTGGTAAGCCTTGTGCAGCTCAGCCTCGGACAAGCCGAGCCGATTCATGCCCGTATCCAGTTTTAGCCAAAGCTCCATCGGCAGCGGGAGGGCTGCAATCTGATGAGCCTGGGCCAGCGTGTGTATGGCTAGAGCAATACGGTGTGTAGCGCAGTAGCGCAGCGCCTCCTCTGAGAGGCGGGTGCCCATTAATAAAATCGGGGTTTCAATACCGTGGTCGCGCAGTGTCTGTGCTTCGCTGATACGGGCAACACCCAGCATGTCAGCCTCTGAAGCGAGCTGTTTGCTGACTGCCACCATTCCGTGACCGTAGGCGTCGGCCTTGATCATGGTGATGACTTTAGCTTTTGGGGCGCACTGCCTTACCTGAGCGAGGTTGTGAGACAGGGCCGACAGGTTAATTTCTGCCCAGGCAGTGTGTTCCATGATGCATGATGTCCGCGGGGTGATTGATTACAGCCGATGTCGGGG
>JBFHCW010000413.1:0-1632 GCA_041585035.1 Litorivivens sp. | reverse complement strand
CCAGCCCAAACCGGTGAGCAAGCCCAAGGGCCCGAAATATCAGGCGGTATTTGGTGACTGGCTGTGCGACACCGCCACCATCGACCAGCGCCTGGTGGGCATTACCCCGGCCATGTGCGAAGGCTCGGGCATGGTGGAATTCTCCGAGCGCTTTGCCGACCGCTATTACGACGTCGCCATTGCCGAGCAACACGCCCTGACGCTGGCGGCAGGCATGGCCTGTGAAGGCCTCAAGCCGGTAGTCGCTATCTACTCGACGTTTTTACAACGCGGCTACGACCAGCTGATTCACGATATCGCCCTGCAGAATCTCGACGTGACCTTCGGCATTGACCGCGCCGGCCTGGTCGGCGAAGACGGCCCCACCCACGCCGGCGCCTTTGATCTGAGCTTTCTGCGCTGTGTGCCCAATATGCTGATCATGGCGCCGTCGGACGAAAACGAAACCCGTCAGCTGCTCTACACCGGCTACTGCCACAATGGCCCGGCGGCCATCCGTTACCCACGCGGCACGGGCCCCGGCGCGCTGATTGAGCGGGAAATGCGTGAACTGCCGATTGGCAAAGGGGTGATGAAGCGCGACGGCCGAAGCGTTGCCATTCTCAACTTTGGCACACTGCTGCCGGCCGCCATGGAGGCCGCCGAGCAGCTGGACGCGAGCGTGGCCGATATGCGCTTTGTGAAGCCACTGGATGAAGAGCTGATTGTGCAGCTGGCCGACAGTCACGACCTGATTGTAACGCTGGAAGAAAACGCCATTGCCGGGGGTGCCGGGAGTGCCGTCAACGAATTCCTGCACAGCATCTCACGCAACAACCCGGTGCTGAACCTCGGCCTGCCCGATGAATTTACCGACCACGGCAATCACAGCGCCATGCTGGCCTCCTGCGGTCTGGACAGTGAAGGGGTTTATCTAGCAATCAGTGAACGCCTGCAGCACAGTGACCTGAAAGCGGCCGCCAAGCCTTAAGCGGCCCCCGCCGAATAATTAGACGGGCTTTCTGACTAACTCAAAAACTGCTGATACGCCGGGTTTTCGGTTTCTTCGTGATAGGGATAGTGCAGCTGGTCGAGAAACTCGCCCACCTTGCGCCGGTCCTTTTCATCGATCTGCATGCCCACCAACACCCGACCATAGGCCGAACCGTGGTTGCGGTAGTGGAACAGTGAGATGTTCCAGGCCTGCGGCAGATTCTTGAGAAACTTCATCAGCGCACCGGGGCGCTCCGGAAACTCAAAACGATACAGCCGCTCATTGGTCACACTGCCCGGCGCATGGCCACCCACCATATAGCGAATGTGCAGCTTGGCCATCTCGTTATCTGTCATATCCCACACCGGGTAACCGAGGTCTTTCAGCTCGCGCACCAGATCTTCCCGGTCATTGTTTTCCGGTGAAATCTGCACGCCCACAAAAATCTGGGCGTCGGTCGTATCGCTGTAACGGTAGTTAAACTCGGTGATATTGCGTTTGCCCAGCGCCGAGCAGAAGCGCTTGAAACTGCCGGGCTTTTCCGGAATCTGGACACTGAGAATGGCTTCGCGGCGCTCGCCAATTTCGGTGCGCTCGGAAATATAGCGCAGCCGATCAAAATTGGTGTTGGCGCCGCTGTCGATAGCCAGCAGGGTCTG
>JBFHCW010000412.1:0-1660 GCA_041585035.1 Litorivivens sp. | reverse complement strand
TAGCGGCGGCAATAGCCGGTAGAGAGACCGGATATTCGACAGGCCGCCGCCGAGCACAATGATGTCCGGGTCGATGACATTGATAACTGTCGCCAGTGCTCGCGACAGTTTCTGAGCATAGCTTTGCAAGACCGCCATAGCCTCAGCATTGCCTTGCTCTGCCAGGGTATTTAACGCTTCTGCACTCGAAAGCTTTTCAAGCCCCGGTCGCGCCGATGCGGTGGCCATGGCAAGCAGGCCCGCACCATTCAAATGGCTCTCAACGCAGTCTCTACCGCCGCAGTAACAGGCGCGCTGCTCATCTGCGCCGGGCAGGGGATTGTGCCCCCACTCCCCCGCCAGACCATTCGGCCCGGCCAGTAACTGCCGGTTTACCACCAGCCCGCCACCGACACCGGTGCCAAGAATCACGCCAAACACCGTGTTGTAGCCAGCACCTGCACCGTCGGTAGCTTCTGACAGGGCAAAACAATCCGCATCATTCGCCATTCGAATTTCACGCTGCAGCAGTGCTTCAAGATCGGTTTTCAGGGGTTTACCATTCAAAACCACACTGTTGCAGTTTTTCATCAGGCCGCTTGAACGCATGAGAGAACCCGGGGTACCAATGCCGACAGGGAAGCACTTGCCGAACGCAGATTCCAAACGAGATACAAGGCCGGCGATTGCCTGAAGGGTTTGCGCGTATTGCGTGGCCGGAGTGGCTACACGCAGGGTTTGAAGGATCTGTCCTCGCTCATCCATAAGCACGGCCTCAATTTTGGTGCCGCCAAGATCAATCCCAATGCGCATCGCTTAAAAGAGCTGAAGCACGGCCAGTACGGCGACCCAGCACACCACACTGCGGGAAATCAGCTTTTGGGCACAGCTCAATTCCGCTTCGGCTTCGCTGGCAAACTGATCCGCCGGGCAGTCATCGCGCATAGGGCTTGCCAGAGCCGCGTGGCCGCTGTCGGCGAGCAGGTCCGGCGCTCGGCTTGCCTCAACAAGGTGAGCACTCACTGCGCTGACAACTCGGTCAAAATCACCGACAACCGCAAAGGTGAAGGCCAGTAAACGCGCCGGCAACCATTCCAGAAACTGTATGCCCTGATCCAGCAACAGTTGTTCTTCGGGGCTCGTTTCCGGTCGATTGCCTAGCAAGCGAAACAAGCGGTAGGCCAGCGCAGCAGCGGGGCCGAGCAACACAAACCAGAAAACAACCGCAAACCAGCGCTCGAAACCCTGATAGAAGAGCGCTTTGCGAACCTCCGCATGCAGCTCGGACGCATTGCCCGGTGCCGCCGACAGGTCAAAACCTTCCAGCTCGTGAGCCTGCTCTGTTGCCCCCTGCAGATCACCGCGGTGCCAGGCGTCTGTATACAATGCCAGGTGCGAACGAAAATCCCCGCGCCCCAGACTGTAGAGCAAAACCGCCACATAAAACAGCAACAGGGGCAAACCCCACAGCACCCCTTCCAGCACCACCTGCAGCAGCAAAACCGCAAATACAGGCAACATAATCAGCAGCGCCAGGCGAAGACGCAGATTCTTGATTGAAGACACTTGCTGGTTAACCTTAACCAACCAGTCATCATGCTGTGGCACTGCCCCATAGCCCCAGATCTGAAGCGCTACCAGCACCGTGATGATCGCTAGAAATTCCATTAGCTCAGCCGTT
>JBFHCW010000411.1:0-1688 GCA_041585035.1 Litorivivens sp. | reverse complement strand
GCGGTTAGGCCCGCCACCAATAACAAGAATTTTGTCCTTGTCCGACGGATTCGCTTCGCACTCTTCCTCGTAAGTGGAGTACATATACGCTGTGGAGGTCGCAAATTCGGCGGCACAGGTATCCACCCGCTTGAACACCGGGCGAATATTCAGCTTGTGCCGATGCTCGCGCACAGCCGTCTTGCCCACACCCAGCAGCACCGCCAGGCGCTGATCGGAAAAGCCCTTGCGCTTGAGCGAGAACATCTGCTCGGCGTCGATCTCATCCAGCTTGACCGTTTTCAGGCTGTTCTCGGTTTTGATGATGTCTTCGATCTGCACCAGGAACCAGGGGTCGATACCGGAGTAATCGTAAACCTCGTCGATACTCATTCCCATGCGAAAAGCATCACCGACATACCAGATACGCTCAGGTCCCGGGTTGGTCAGCTCTCCAATCAGGGTTTCACGGGCATCGCTGCGGTCGGTGTCAATTTTGTGCTCAAAGCCCGAAGAGCCCACTTCCAGACCGCGCAAAGCCTTCTGCACCGATTCCTGGAAACTGCGGCCAATGGCCATCACCTCGCCCACCGACTTCATCTGGGTGTGCAGGCGCGGCTGGGCTTCGCCAAATTTCTCAAAGGTAAAGCGCGGAATTTTGGTAACCACGTAGTCTATGGCCGGCTCAAACGAAGCCGGTGTCGCGCCGCCGGTAATGTCGTTCTGCAGCTCATCGAGGGTGTAGCCAACAGCCAGCTTCGCGGCCACTTTCGCAATCGGGAAACCAGTCGCTTTGGAAGCCAGCGCCGAAGAGCGGCTGACCCGGGGGTTCATTTCGATAATGACCATGCGCCCGTCTTTCGGGTCGATACCAAACTGGACATTGGAACCACCGGTTTCCACACCGATTTCACGCAGCACCGCACAGGAGGCGTTGCGCATGATCTGGTATTCCTTGTCCGTCAGGGTCTGGGCCGGGGCCACGGTAATAGAGTCCCCCGTGTGCACACCCATGGGGTCAAAATTTTCTATTGCGCAGACGATGATGCAGTTGTCGTTCTTGTCACGGACAACCTCCATCTCAAATTCTTTCCAGCCGATCAGCGACTCGTCGATCAGCAGCTCATTGGTCGGCGACAGGTCCAGGCCGCGCTCACAGATCTCCACGTATTCTTCGCGGTTGTAGGCAATACCGCCGCCGCTGCCACCCATGGTGAAAGAGGGGCGGATAATAGCCGGGAAGCCGATGGAATCGAGCACCTGCAGCGCTTCTTCCATGCTGTGGGCGAGCGCCGAGCGAGGCGTTTCCAAGCCGATACGCTTCATCGCCTCGTCGAACAGTTGACGGTCTTCGGCCTTATCGATGGCCTCGGCGGTCGCACCAATCAGCTCAACACCGTACTTTTCCAGAACGCCTTCACGCTCCAGATCCAGCGCACAGTTCAGGGCCGTCTGCCCGCCCATGGTGGGCAGGATCGCGTCGGGGCGCTCTTTCTCGATGATCTTGGCAACCGTCGTCCACTGCACCGGCTCAATATAGGTCGCATCGGCCATCGCCGGGTCGGTCATGATGGTGGCCGGATTGGAGTTCACCAGAATAACGCGGAAGCCCTCTTCCTTCAGGGCCTTGCACGCCTGCGCACCGGAGTAGTCGAACTCACAGGCCTGGCCGATGACAATGGGACCGGCACCGATGATAAGGATGGATT
>JBFHCW010000410.1:0-1711 GCA_041585035.1 Litorivivens sp. | reverse complement strand
GATCAGGTCACCATCGGCCACAGTGTCATGATGGCGAACGGCGTGTATATCACGGACTGTGATTGGCACGGCGTGTATGACCGCACCAAACGCGATGATCGCGTGGCGCCAGTCGTTATCAAAGACAACGTCTGGCTGGGCGATCACGCAACGATTTTGAAAGGCGTGACCATCGGCGAAAATTCCGTCGTGGCCGCGGGCGCGGTAGTCAGTCGCGATGTGCCGCCAAACGTGATTGTTGCCGGTAACCCGGCTACCGTTGTGAAAGAGCTGGATACTGAACGGGAGATGGTGACGCGGGCGGATTATTTCAGCGATCCAGCCGGTTTAGAAAAGTTCTTTGATCAGGTGGACCATATGGTCTTGTCGCAGAATGGCTTTTTCAATTGGCTGCGGGCTCTAGTTTGGCCAAACACACGCGATTGAGTGCTTGCGGCGTCTGACGTTCGACGTCAGACGCAAGAGATTAAAATACTTCCAGCGGCGGCTCATTCAATAATGCCAACTGCTCGCGCAACTCCAGAATATGCTCAGCCCAATAACGCTCGGTATTGAACCAGGGAAAGGTTCGGGGAAAGGCCGGATCTGACCAGCGCCGGGCAAGCCAGGCGCTGTAGTGCATGATGCGCAGACTGCGCAGTGCTTCTACCAGAGGCAGTTCACGGGGGTTGAAGTCACTGAATTCGTTGTAGCCTTCAACCAGTTCCGACAGCTGCCGCTGCTGGGCATCGCGACTGCCTGACAGAAACATCCAGATGTCTTGTATCGCCGGTGCCATGCGGCTGTCGTCTAGATCGACAAAATGCACCTCGTCACCGCGCCACAAAATATTGCCCACATGGCAGTCGCCGTGCACCCGTTGCAGTTCTGGCTGGACTTCGTCAAAGCGCTGTCGAATGCGGTACAGCAAATCGCGGGTCAGGGTTTCATAGGCATTGCGCAGGGCGCTGGGAATAAAGTGCTGCAGCAGAAACGCAGCGCTGCTGTCGCCAAAGGTTTCCGTGGTCAGGGCCGGGCGATATTGGAAGCCTTCCAGTTTGGCAATGCCGTGCAGGCGACCGGTGAGCCGCCCCAACTGGAACAGGCTGTCCAGATCATCGAGCGCGGGGGCGTGACCACCTTTGCGCGGGTAAAGGCAGAATCGAAAGCCCTTGTAGGCGAACAGGGTGTCACCGTCGGCATTTTTTTGTGGGGGCACGACCGGAATATCGGCATCGGCCAGCTGCCAGCTGAAACGGTGTTCTTCCAGAATCTGCTCGTCGGTCCAGCGCTCGGGCCGATAAAACTTGGCTATCAGCGGCTCTGCGTCTTCGATGCCAACCTGATAAACGCGATTTTCGTAGCTGTTCAGTGCCAGAATCCGCAGATCGCTCAAAAAGCCGGCACTTTCGACCGCATCGAGTACGCTGTCCGGGGTCAGTGCTTCGTAGGGGTGTGGGTTTACATCGTCACGCATACGAGGACTCCGACAGCCTGCGGGTTAAAAGATCGATTTCACATCGATTCAAGGAGTTCGCGCCAGACACCACACCGATATTTCGGTGGCGCCAGCCCTGCGCAGTATAGCGGCGAGACTATTGGCTGTCGCGCCAGTCGTTAACACATCGTCGACAATCACAATCCGCTTGCCGCGAACCTGTTCCGGTTTGATCAGTGTGAATGCCCCTTTCAGATTGCGGTGCCGGGCGTTGGCGCTGAGGCCCTGTTGAGT
>JBFHCW010000409.1:0-1741 GCA_041585035.1 Litorivivens sp. | reverse complement strand
TCCGGCGTAATGCCGTGCCCCAGATTAAATACATGACCGGAACCGTCGCCGAAGCTTTCGAGAATGCTTGCCACTTCCTGGCGGATACGCGCCGGCGAGGCGTAGAGCATGGTCGGATCCATATTGCCCTGCAGCGCTACCTTGTCGCCAATACGGCGACGGGCCTCACCGATATTAATGGTCCAGTCCAGCCCCACTGCCTGACAACCGCTGGCCGCGATACTTTCCAGCCACAGCCCACCATTTTTGGTAAACAGAATACAGGGTACCTTGCGGCCATCCTGTTCCTTGATCAGGCCGTCCACAATTTTCTGCATATAGCGCAATGAAAATTCCTGGTAGCCCGCCGCACTCAGGGCACCGCCCCAGGTATCGAAAATCTGCACCGCTTGCGCACCGGCCTTGATCTGACCGTTCAGGTAAGACACCACCGATTGCGCCAGTTTATCCAGCAGGCTGTGCATCAGCTCGGGCTGGTCATAGGCCAGCGCCTTGGTGGTGCGAAAATCCTTGGAAGAGCCGCCTTCAACCATGTACGTGGCCAGTGTCCAGGGGCTGCCGGAAAACCCGATCAGCGGCACTCGGCCATTCAACTCGCGGCGAATGGTGCGCACCGCATCCATCACATAGCCCAGATCCTTTTCCGGATCCGGCACCGGCAGCGCATCCACATCGGCCTGACTGCGAATGACCTTTTTGAATTTTGGGCCTTCACCCGTTTCGAAATACAGGCCCTGCCCCATGGCGTCGGGAATAGTCAGAATATCGGAAAACAGAATCGCTGCATCCAGCGGGTAGCGCTCCAGCGGCTGCAGGGTAACCTCGCAGGCCAGCTCCGGGTTCATGCACAGCGACATAAAATCACCGGCCTTGGCGCGGGTGGCGCGATACTCCGGCAGATAGCGTCCCGCCTGGCGCATCATCCAGACCGGGGTATAGTCAACGGGTTCACGCAGCAGGGCGCGAAGGAAAGTATCGTTCTTCAGTTCAGTCATGCTGCGCTATCCGGTAAATCAGGTGAATGTGCCGGGCTGAATCAACCCGGCATTAGAATCAGACTTTGAGGTAATCCAGAATGCCTTCGGCAGCCTGACGCCCTTCCCAGATCGCGGTCACGACCAAATCAGAACCGCGCACCATATCGCCGCCGGCAAAGACTTTATCGTTCGTGGTCTGGAACTTGTAGGTCTGCTCTTCCGGGGCGACAACGCCCTCCCAGTCATTCAGATCAATACTGAAATCACCAAACCAGCTCGGCGGGCTAGGACGAAACCCAAAGGCGATCAGTACCAGATCCGCGGGGATAATTTCCTCGCTGCCGGGGATTTCTTCGGGGCGACGGCGGCCGTTTTCGTCGGGCTCACCCAAGCGGGTTGTAACGACTTTAACGCCTTCAACCTTGTCACTGCCGACGATCGCAACCGGCTGACGGTTGTAGAGAAACTGCACGCCCTCTTCCTTGGCGTTGGCCACTTCACGGCGTGAGCCGGGCATGTTTTCCTCGTCGCGGCGGTAAGCGCAAACCACGCTCTCCGCCCCCTGGCGGATAGACGTACGGTTACAGTCCATCGCCGTATCACCACCACCCAGCACAACAACACGCTGGCCTTTCACGTCGATGAAGTCAGCCGCGTCTTTTTCCCAGCCCTGATTGCGATTCACGTTAGAGACCAGGAAAGGCAAGGCGTCATAGACGCCCGGCAGGCCTTCACCGCTAAAGCCGCCTTTCATTGAGGTATAG
>JBFHCW010000408.1:0-1773 GCA_041585035.1 Litorivivens sp. | reverse complement strand
TCCGCCACTTTCGCAAATTCTTCAAAAGGCAGCTATAAGCCTTTGTATTGGCAGGCTAAATATCAAGCAAATACATTTTAGCCTGCAAATTTTGGTCGGCAATTGTGCCACAGCGCCCCACGCCCCGCAAGCCGCTGGCGCGGCCATCATCGAGGGTAGGCGACCAGAAATATCAGGGTATTCGCCGATTCGTTCGACAGTGCCGGCGACTCCCAGCCGCGCGGCAGCAGCACCGCCTGCTCTGGCTGCAAGGGGCAAACACCTAACGCCAGCTCGCCCTGCACCTGCATCAGCACCGCGTAGTCCGGCGGCGAGGGAATGCGCGCAACCGCGCCCGGTGCAAGGGTAAATCGGCGGACTTCAAAGTCGTCGAAATCGACAATGCGTTCTACAACCACACCCTCACCAGCTGACAGGCGCTCGAACGATGCCTCGGGCTCGGAGTCCAGCTCCATCAACTCGACCGCTTTGGCCGTATCCCAGTGGCTCTGGGTCAGCACCTTTTGGGCGAAGGCGACTATCAGACGCTCGTAGACCGGGGTCTGAAACTCCACGGTTCGGACACCGTGCTGCAGGGAGTGCGGAGTCAAGGTCGGCACTTTGACCACGTCGCCCACCCTTAGGGGCTTCAGCGCCGTGAAACGATTCATCGCCTCGCGCAGTGTTTTTTCCTTTTCGGTGAGCTCCGCGGGTAAATCCGCCAGCCAAGCCTCCCGATCGCCCGCCTGCCCCTCTTTTGCAGCGCGCTGATCAAGACTGGCGTCAATTTCCCGCCGCACCGCCTCGTAGTCACTAACGGCGCTGGCAAAGGCCGCGCGGAAAGCTTGATCATCGGCGTATTGAGCGCGCACCTCCGGGTCGAATCCAAAGCGTATAGCCCCTTCGCCATCGGGCCAGGCGCGCTCGTCAACGGACGTCACCACATAGACTTCCCGCTTTTCCTCATGCAGCTCGAAGTAGAGGTCACCGAAGACCTCTTCCGGGCGCGGGGCGAGTATTTTCAGCAGGATGATCGCCCGCTCGCGGTTGGCAGTGAGCTGTTCTGGCAGGGCCGACAAAACCCAAGGCAAGGGAATAGCCCGGCTGGCGTGGCCGGCCAGAGCAATACCCCGGTCTTCCATGCCGGTATACCAGATCTCCTCCCCCCAAGGCTTGGGAATATGCACCGGAGTAAGGGCTATGGCCTGATCGCTGGCGAAGACCTCAATCTGTAGCTGCTCCGCCAGGGCATCGAGGTCACCGCGGAAGCTCCCAAGCTGCTCGCGAAGCGCCGGGCTGCCTGGCGCAACCAGAAAACGCGTCGTGCCCGCCTGGCGTTCGTAGACTGCCACCAGCGCATCCTCGCCGCCCTGACTTGACCAAAAGCGCTTCAGGGTAAAGGCAATGGCAACCAGCCCACCGGGTGGCTGGGCCTTGAGCAGGGATTCCGGCGATTGATGGGCTATCAGAACAGGGACGGTCATAAACTGAATCGTGGCTAATAAAATCAGGCGGCAATGTTAGCACGTCATGGGCGCGGCAAAACCTGCGCCCACAAAAAACGGGCCCCCTTAAGTAAGTAAGGCCCGTTTCGCGAACAACATCTGAAATCAGAGGCGTTCGATAATGGTGCTGATACCCTGCCCCATGCCAATACACATGGTGGACAGGCCGACGCTTTTGTCCTGCTGCTCCATCACATTCAGCAGCGTGCCGGTGATACGCGTGCCGGAACAACCAAAGGGGTGACCCAGGGCAATGGCGCCGCCGTTCAGGTTGACCTTCTCGTCCATC
>JBFHCW010000407.1:0-1782 GCA_041585035.1 Litorivivens sp. | reverse complement strand
TCGCCCATGTATACCGGGGTTATCGAAGGTATTGGGCCGCGCTATTGCCCGTCGATTGAAGACAAAGTGCACCGCTTTGCGGACAAAAGCAGCCACCAGATTTTTATTGAGCCAGAAGGCTTGAACACCCACGAGCTCTACCCCAATGGCATCTCCACCAGCCTGCCGTTTGATGTGCAAATGGCGTTGGTGCGCTCGATCAAAGGTTTTGAAAACGCCCATATCACGCGTCCCGGCTACGCCATTGAATACGACTACTTCGATCCCCGGGATCTGAAAACCTCTCTGGAAACCAAGGTCATTGAAAACCTCTTTTTCGCGGGGCAGATCAATGGCACCACCGGTTACGAGGAGGCGGGGGCCCAGGGCCTGCTGGCGGGTCTGAACGCCGCCCTGAAAGCCGCGGACAAAGACACCTGGTGTCCCAAGCGCGATGAAGCCTACATCGGGGTGCTGGTCGACGACCTCATCACTATGGGCACGCTGGAACCCTATCGCATGTTTACCTCCCGCGCCGAATACCGCTTGCTGCTGCGCGAGGACAACGCCGACGCCCGGCTGACCGAAAAAGGCCGCGAGCTGGGGCTAGTGGATGATGTGCGCTGGGCGGCCTATTGCGACAAGCGCGAAACCGTCGAGCGCGAACGCCAACGTATGGCCAGCACCTGGATTCAACCCAACACGCCTGAAGCTGAAGTACTGAACAGCAAGATTCCGACAGCGATCAGCCGTGAGCACAACCTGCTCGATCTTCTTAAGCGACCGGAACTCAATTACTTCGATGTGGCGGGCCTTAAAGGCGAAGCAAGTGATAACTTACAAGTCGCCGAACAAATCGAGATCGGTGTGAAGTACGCCGGCTATATCGACCGTCAGACCGAGGAAATCGAGCGTCTGCGTCGCTTTGAGCACACCACCTTGCCGCTGGATTTCGACTACCAGACGGTCGAGGGGCTGTCGAATGAAATCAAGCAGAAGCTGTCCGGCGCCCGCCCCGAAACCCTGGCCCAGGCCTCGCGGATTCCCGGCGTGACGCCAGCGGCGGTGTCACTGCTGCTTATTTATCTGAAAAAACGGGGCCTGCTCGATCGCAGCAGCAAAACGGCCTGATGGCCGAGCGCGATATTCTTGAACGCGGCCTGCAGGCGCTGGCGCTGGAGCTGAGCGAGCAACAGCGAGATCTGCTGATGCGCTATCTGGCCCTGCTGGTGAAATGGAACCGGGCCTATAACCTGACCGCCATCCGCGATCCCGAAGAGATGGTTACCAAACACTTGCTCGATTCACTGGCCGTTGTGCCGTTTATCAGCGGCGAGCGTCTGCTGGATGTGGGCACCGGCGCTGGCTTGCCGGGCATCCCCCTGGCCATTGTCTACCCGCACAAGCTGTTTGAATTGCTCGACAGCAACGGTAAGAAGACCCGCTTTCTGGTGCAGGTAGTGGCAGATCTGGCTCTGCCGAATGTGACAGTGCACCACAAGCGCATCGAGTCGGGTGAGCTGGCGCCGGTCTATGACGGCATCCTGTCCCGGGCGTTTGCCTCGCTCGCAGACATGACCCGGGACTGCGGGCCGCTGCTGGCAGACGGCGGCGAGTTACTGGCGATGAAGGGGCAATACCCGGAGCAGGAGTTGAGTCAGCTACCAAAACCCTATATCGTCAAGGGTTCCCACGCGCTGGTGGTACCGAATCTGGCCGGTGAGCGCCACCTGATAAAGATTGGCCTCCCCGAAAGAGGCGGTTCATAACAAACGAACACGGGATGCCCTGAACGGGGACAGC
>JBFHCW010000406.1:0-1804 GCA_041585035.1 Litorivivens sp. | reverse complement strand
GTTGCGGCACTGGCTGAGAGCAATATCAGTGTACTGGCCATGCATCAGTCCATGCGTCAGGTCGATATGCAGTTTGTGATCAATGAAGATGATTACAACAAGGCGATACAGAGCCTGCACCGCTGTCTGGTTGAGCCGCATAATCACGGTTTGGCCATCTGCGCGGCGTAAAGCCAGTGTTTGCCCCGTAGAGGGAGGTAAAAAGCCTCTCTCCCTGGGGCAAACCCCCGGAGTTCGGGGGCTAGCCCGCGATTGTGGGGCCTGGCTCCGTGCTCCCTCCGTTTCTTGACCTTCCTCTCCGCCTTTGTTCTTATTGACATCAGCTTCATGCGCCACCGTCCCATGCGAATACTGCTGTCTGGCTGTTTCAACGGTGCCGCCCTGGCTCGTTGGCCCCTCGGTGAGGACGATTACCGAGCATTCCTGCTTTAGGTGGCTCGGACCTTCCGCGCTAGTGGTATCTACGTAGAGTCAAACCGTCGCCTGGAAAGTAAGCTCAGGTTGAGGTTACAAGTGCTGCGTTTTCGGCGCTCTGGCCTATACTTCGGCTCAGAGGGCTAAAAAAAGGTGGCAACATTGTTAACACGACAGAATTACGCAACTAAGGGTTTAAAGATGGGCAGTCAAACGGTATTGATTGTCGATGATTCCAGCGGTGATCGGCTGGTGATCCGTCGTGCCTTCGAAAGAACCCGGCGCGACGTCAAGCTGGTGGAGTTAATCGACGGCGAAGAGCTGGTGGATTACATCGAGCGCAAGGTCCCCTTCAAGGACACTTATAGCTATCCGGAGCCGGACCTGATTCTGCTGGATATCAATATGCGCCGACTCGACGGCAAGCAAGCCCTTAAGTTGCTGCGCTCCAAGAAAGAGTACGCCGATATACCGGTGGTGATGTTGACCACTTCCTCGCGCGAAAAGGATATTAACGAATCCTACGAACTGGGCAGTACCGACTACATAACCAAGCCGGAAAACTTCAAGGATTTCATGCAGGCGATCACCAATGTCTGCTCCTATCTGGACAGACCCAGCGCTGTGCTTAACTGATTATTGTCGGCGGCGCTGCGCTGGTTGCCAGCAGGCCCACCTGCTCCTCACGCAAGTGTCCCGCCGCCAGCATCCACTGCAATAAATCGCGAAACGACGTTTCGGCCGAGCAGCTATCTATGGAAAATTCACTGAGCGCGGGCGAGTCATCGCTCGGCACGCTGGTGGTCAGTACACTGGCAGCCTCATAAGTCAGCGCTGAGCGCCGGCCGGTGGCTTTTGCTATCACATCCCCGATCCGCCCCATCAAACGCAGCAGCCAACCGGGCATACGCTGCGCTTTCAGGTTGCGCCCGGTGATTGTGCTGAGCAGACGGTGCAGCTCGGCATGGGTCAGGTAATTGCCACCGAACATATAGCGGCGCGGCCCGCGGCCGGGCTCAAAAGTGCAGCTGATCACCTTCGCCAGATCGCGAACGTCGGTATAGACCAGCCCGCCCTGGGTCACCAAAACATTGCCGGATTTGATATAGCGCGCAATCAACTTCGGGCCGTCACTAAAGGTTGGGTCAAAAGGGCCTTGCACCGCGCCGGGATAGACGCACACCACCGGCGCGCCCCGGCTCTGAAACTCACGGGCAATGGTTTCCGCCTGCGCCTTGGTTGCCGCGTACACCGAGCTGGGTGAGCGCACCGGGTCATCGGCGGTCTGCACGGCGCCGGGCGGCGGGAACAGGGCCAGAATACTGGAGACATGCACGATCGGGTCGAGGCCGAGCTCGGTCGCCAAGGTCAGCACCGACCGCGTACCGTC
>JBFHCW010000405.1:0-1837 GCA_041585035.1 Litorivivens sp. | reverse complement strand
CCCGCAATGACCACAACGACGGTCGGGAGGGCTCGCGTGAAGCTGGTGCTGTTTGATATCGACGGCACACTGGTGACGAAACCGGGCAGTGAGCTACGCTTTTTTCACTACCTGCGCGAACGCCGGGTGCTGGGTGCACAAAATTATGGAGCGGCGGGCCTGTTTACCCTGCTGTGTCTGCCGCGCTACGGCCATCATGTGCTGCGCAAAAACAAGGCCTGGCTGAGCGGTTTGAAAAAGGCGGAAGTCGCGCGTCACGCCGAGCAGTTTGTCTGCGAGGAGCTTGCGCGGCACCTGATCAGCGACAGCGTTCGGCGCTTGCGCAGCCACCGTCACGCGGGAGACTGTGTTGTCCTGTTGTCGGGTACCCCCCAGTTTATTGCCGACCCGCTGGCACGCTATTTGGGCGCTGAGTTTGCTGTGGCGGCGCGCTGCGCCGACGACGGAAATCGCTTTCTTGCGCGGCCGCCGGTTCGTCATCCCCTGGGGCGCAGTAAAACAGACGCCGCTAAGCAGATCGCAGAGCGCTGTGGTCTGCCGCTGTCCCAAGCCACCGCTTACGGCGATTCCTGGAGTGATTCGCTGTTGTTTGAGGAGGTAATGCAGTCAATCGCCATTCGGCCGGATCGCCGATTGCGCCAGTTAGCCCAGCGCAAGGGTTGGGAAATAGTCACCAGTTAACGCTGCGCAGGCAGTGTAAGGAGAGCAAAATGACAGTATGGAAAAGGATAGGCATGGCGGTGGTTCTATTTGTGCCGCTAGTGGCACAGGCCGCGTCGATAGCGGCAGATCAGGTGGCGCGTCTCGACAGCATCGTCAACCTGAATAAAGGTCAGGAAGAGAAAATTGAAACTCTGCTGGTGGAATCCGAGGGTAAAACCGAGCAGCTGAGTCGGAAGATTCAGGCGCTCAAAATTCAGCTGGGTCAGGAAATTGGTCCTGAGTTTGACGAGAAGTCGATTAGGCAACAGTCAAAACAGCTGGGCGAGTTAAGCGGCGAGTTGACGGCAGAAACGGCCTTGCTGCAGGCCCGGATCCAGACAGTGCTGACCGAAGATCAGCGAGCCATTCTGCTCAAGCGCGCCCAGCAAATGCAACCAAAGGCCGGCGCACCAGAGCATTCCCAGTAGCAGGTGCTTTTGGTCGGCAGGCGGGCGATTTACTGTTGGGCAAGGTGCTCTTCGTGCAGGGCCGTAAGGAAGTATTCCAGCGCGTAAATGACCTGCAGGCTGCGCCTTGAATACCAGAGTTCGAAGGCGTGCTGGGCGTAGGGTAGCTCGGCAAAGCCCACGCGAACGCCGGGTGTTTCGCGCAGCGCTTTGTAGAGAGCATGCGATTCCTCTACCGGGGCCAGTGTGTCGCCGTCGCCGTGTATCAGTAGCATTGGTGGTGCCTGTTCACTCACATGAAACAGGGGGGAGGCCTGCTGCCAGCGCTCTGGCTCATCGCTGAGCATGCACTTCAGTACCCGCTTGCCGACCAGGTCTTCCAGCCCTTTGTGACGCCGCTGACTGAGACTGTTGGTGAAATCATAGATGCCGTAAAAGGGCACAGCGCCCTGCACCCGGGTATCTTCGGCTTCGAAGCCCGGCTGGAAGGCCGGTTCATTGGCCGAGAGGGCGAGCAGGGCAGAAAGGTGGCCTCCTGCAGAGCCGCCGGTTGCGATAATGAAGTTCGGGTCGCCACCGTAGTCGGCAATATGCTGTTTTACCCACACCAGCGCCCGTTTACAGTCGATAATGTGATCCGGGAAGGTGGCGCCGGGGCTGAGCCGGTATTGCACTGTCACGCACACCCAGCCGCGGCTGGCGAGCTGGCCCATTAAGGGCAGGGCTTG
>JBFHCW010000404.1:0-1843 GCA_041585035.1 Litorivivens sp. | reverse complement strand
GTCGCTCATGGAGTTTTCCTGTTCAGGTTATTTGCACGCGTAGCGCGAAACGTGTGGGTGATCGGCCAGCGTACTCAGGGCGTTGTGTTCGCCCTGGCCCACACAGGCCCCGATAAAAATTTTGATAGCGTCGAGCATCAGGCCCCGCAGTTCGTCCTCGTTGCCCTGTGTGGGCCAGTCCAGAAAGGGGCGTCCGGTGCTGCCATCGTAGGGATGGGCAAAACAGAAATGATTGGCGCCTTCGATCAGTAGCAGGTGGCAGTCGCTGCGTTCGCTGTCCAGCGCTTCATCAAAGGTCCGGCCGATGCGCTCGGTCGGTGTGCTGTCTTCGCTGTCGCCGTAGCGGTTGGCGCTGGCGGCTATAACGCCGTCTCTCTCACCGCCCATAATCAGCATGGGCACGTTTCCAGAAACTGGCAGCAGCGTGTCTTCCGGAAACCCGATCTGGGTCGAGGCTCCGGTATGCGCTGCGTACGAGAATCCGCCAATCAATTGCGGGAACCATTCGCGGTTGCTGTTAAGCAGTACGGCATTGCCGCCAGCCGAATGGCCGCCCAATATTACCTTGTTGGTATCCAGCAAGCCGGCGAGTAAGCCGTCGGTGTTCAGGTTTTCCACCGCCTGCAGCAGTGTCGGAAGAGAAGAGCAGGACGGCGCCTTGCCAAAACTGTCGGGGGTTAAATAGCGCAGATCAAAGCCCGGACTTAGTGACACAAAGCCGGGCATATCTTCCTTGATCCAGCTGAAGGTGATGCAGACGAGGCCGAGTTCACATAGACCTTTTGCCAGCCAGCCATACACTTCCGGGTGGCAGTTGGAGCCAGGCATAAAGATGACGACCGGGTAGGGCTGATCCGGTTTGGCTGCCGGAATAAAGCCCATGTTGCGCTCGTCCGCGCTGTCGCCGAAGACGCTGGGGTAGTACACCTTGAGCTGCAAGGTGTTCCAAGGCTCAGGTTCACCCGGCACGGTGGTGGCGGTAAAAAAAGCGCGAACGTCGGTCATTATGTATTCCCTGCGATTGGGGGCTTACTCAGGCCGGGGCAAGGTACGGTCGCGGCCCCAGAGGGATGCCACGAGCTGATCGCACAGCTCTTTGCCAAACAGGTTTTCCACCACGATATTGGCCGGATCCCCTTCGGTGATAGTGCGTCGAATCAGCAGGTCGCGCTCAGCCTGAGCGGCACGGGCGCTTTCCGGTTGCAATTCGGCGGCATCAACCCAGGCGATCCAGCGGTCCAGCTGGGCGTGAGCCACTTTTCTCAGGTCGTCGATTCCTTCGGCGCAGACCGGGCCGCCGTAGGCTAGGGAGCAGGGCGACTGTGCTACACGGGTATACATATGACGGCTGATAAAGTGCTTAAAGCGCTCGCTGCGTTCCCACTCGATATAAGTGTCATTGACCTCGCCGCCGTAGTACTTTTCAGCGTAATCGTGGTGGGTCCACAAGTCCTTACGCGGCATATAGTCCTGATAGAAGAACAGATCGGGAGTGGTGCCCAGTGCAAAGCCGAAGTGGGGAACATCGTACTGGGGGCCGAGATTGATTGTGAGGTGCATATTGGTAAAGCTGGCCTTGGGGTTGCCGGTCCAGCTGTAGATCAGCCAGTCAATCTCCGGGCCCGCCCAGGCTGAAAGGAAGCCCTGAGCGCCGCCCTTACCGCTGTAGTCGCCTACGGAGCAGGCGTCTTGGGCCAGATCGAAACGGGCTTTAACCTTGTCAAACAGTTCGGTCGTAATGGCCCAGAGTTGTTCGAAAGTGTCCTGACGATCGACGCCGCCCTGTTCAGCAACCAGTTCATCAATGGATTTTGTGATATGTGCCATGGCTGAGTGCCTGTGT
>JBFHCW010000403.1:0-1843 GCA_041585035.1 Litorivivens sp. | reverse complement strand
CCAGCTGTAGAGAAAAAGCGCTATCGCCTGATGGCAACAGTATCGGCCGATGCGCCTCTGAAGGGCGCGCACTACCTGATCAATGCCCTGCCGGCGCTGATTGAGCGATTCCCAGATTTGGAGCTGCTGCTGGTCGGCAAGCCCAAGCCGGGTGGCTCCACCGAGCGGTTGATAGAAAGGTTGGGGCTGTCTGATCGAATTCGCTGTGTCACTGGTATCAGCACCGAGGAGCTGGTTCGCTACTACAACGAAGCGGAAGTGGTAGTGGTGCCGTCGGTATATGAGGGCTTTGGCCTGCCTGCGGGCGAAGCCATGGCGTGCGGTACGGCGGTTGTGTCAAGCAACGGCGGGGCTCTGCCGGAAGTGGTGGGGGATGCCTGCATTCAGGTGCCAGTGCGTGACAGTGAGGCAATCGCGGATGCGGTAGCGCGTTTGTTCGACGACGCTGACTTGCGTGAGCAAGTAGCCCGTGCGGGCCGCACGCGTATGGAAGAGATCTTTTGTTGGCGCAAAGCTGCGCTGGAAATGACGGACTTTTACTGGAAGGTCATCGATCGTGCAAACCGTTGACTTCAAGCACTTTATTCTTCAACCCGGCGACCGCGTGCTCGACCTTGGCTGTGGCGAGGGGCGACATGTAATTTCGGCCTTCGTTGAGGCTGATGTTACCGCTGTGGGCGTAGACCTCTGCCTGAAAGACCTGCAGACCGCGAAAGCAAAATTTGCTGATTTCGCCGAGCCTGCCAACAAAGCCAAAGGCTTTGGTCTCAGCCAGGCCAATGCCCTGCAGCTGCCCTTTGCCGATAACACCTTTGACAAGATTATCTGCTCCGAGGTTTTGGAACACATCCCGGATTACCGGTCTGTGCTGAAAGAGATCGAGCGGGTGCTCAAGCCGGGTGGTCTGTTTTGCGCAAGCGTGCCGCGGGCTTGGCCGGAGCGCATCTGCTGGGCGTTAAGTGAGGCCTACCACAAGGTGGAAGGCGGCCACGTGCGGATTTTTGATGCCGGCAAGCTGCGCGGGCAGATTCAGGCGCTGGGGTTTCAGTTTTATCATCGTCACTGGGCGCACGCACTGCACGCCCCGTTCTGGTGGTTGAAGTGCCTGTTCTGGAAAAATCAGGACAACAACTTCCTGATTCGCCAGTATCACCGCCTGCTGGTCTGGGATCTGTTGGAGCGACCGCGCACCACGCAAGTGCTGGAGCGTGCGCTGAACCCGGTGGTGGGTAAGAGCGTAGTGATGTATTTCCGTAAGTTGGCTGACGCTCAGGGGGCTGCGCAATGAGTGGCGTTTTTCTGAGCAAGGGGTTGTTCCCTAAGTCCTTTTTTGACTCAACCGTGGGTTTTATCAAGCATGTACAGCGGCCTGATGGTTTGATCCCCTGGTTTGAGGGTGGCCACGCCGATCCCTGGGATCACGTAGAAGCGGCCATGGGGCTGAGTATCGGCGGTGAATACGACGCTGCTGAGGCGGCCTATGACTGGCTTGCCGAAAATCAACTGGCCGACGGCAGCTGGTGGGCGGCCTACCGCGACGGTGAAGTCGAAAACCGTGAACGGCGGGAAACCAATTTTGTCGCCTATGTTGCCACCGGCGTGTGGCACCACTACCTGATCACCCGTCGCGATGGTTTTCTGCGCAGGCTATGGCCGGTTGTTGATAAGGCGATAGGGTTTGTGCTGTCGCAGCAAAGCCGTCACGGCGATATCAACTGGGCTGTCGATACCAATGGTCAATCGATGGAAGATGCGCTGGTGACGGGCTGCAGCTCTATCTACAAGAGTCTGGAGTGCGCGCACAATATTGCCGTTACCTTGGGCGAGAATAGAGCGCATTGGT
>JBFHCW010000402.1:0-1848 GCA_041585035.1 Litorivivens sp. | reverse complement strand
CACCGGCGCATTGCCGGGACGCTCCAGCAAGCACACCTGAAAACCGGCCTGCGCTGCGGCGTCCAGTTCTTCTTTCACGTCTGACAGAAACAGCGTGTTTTCGGGCGAGGCACTGACAGAGCCAGCGATAGTGCGATAGCTTTCCGCCTCCCGCTTACCACCCGTGGTGGTATCAAAATGACCGTCAAACAGCGGCAGTAAATTGCCCGCTTCGGAAAACTCAAAAAACAGTTTCTGCGCCAGCACCGAGCCTGAGGAATAAACGTAAAGGCTCAGCCCCTGGTCCTTCCACTCCCGCAGCCGCGGTGCGACATCCGGGTAAACATGGGCGCGATAATCGCCGCTGCGGTAGCCCGCCTCCCAGATATAACCCTGCATAGCTTTCAGCGGCGTTGCCTTGACGTCATTGCGAATCCACTCCAGCAGCTGCTCAATCTGCGCTTCCAGTGTGGGCGCTTGCAATCCGGCCTCGCGATTGAGGGCCTGCAGTTGCTCGGCGACTGCGGGCTCCTGTGCATGGGCGCGCACATAGGCCGGCAGATGTTCAGCCGCATAGGGAAACAGCACATCGTGAACAAAGGAGATGGAGCTGGTGGTGCCTTCGATATCGGTCACCACCGCCTTAACGTCTTTGAAATCCGGCATCAGCTGCCCAGTCGCGAGAACTGATCGGCGATCTCACTGCCCGTATAGTGGGCCACCCAGCCTTCCTGGTTGTTGAAAAACCGAATGGCTACCAGATGCGGCTCCGGCCCCATATCAAACCAGTGCGGAGTATTGGCGGGCACGCTGATCAGATCGCCCTTTTCGCACAGCACTTCATAAACCTTTTCCCCAATGTGCAGTGAGAACAGGCCTTTACCTTCAACAAAGAAACGGACTTCGTCTTCACTGTGGGTGTGCTCGGACAGAAACTTCTGACGCAAGGCCTCTTTGTCGGGATTGTCAGCGCGGATGCTGATCACGTCGACCGTCTGATACCCCTCTTCGTTTACCAGCCGGCTGATGTCCTTGTCATAGGCTTCCAGCACTTTGTCCTGGCTGTCACCGGCCGCAATATCGGCACCGGCCTGCCACTGCTCAAAGCGAACACCGGCTAGCCCCAACAAGCGGGCGATATCCTTCGGACTGCTGCTTTTTTGCAGGGCTACGCCAGGGCGACTGTCGGAATAAATGTGTAACTGGCTCAAAGTCGTGCCTCCTGTAACTCATTAACGGCGCAGGCGTTCCCTATCCAGAGCGCATTGAAATAAAAAATCCAGAGCTTCCAGCTCGCGGTGGCAGGCATCGAGACTATCGCCCCAGCAATAGACACCGTGACCCCGTATCGCATACGCGGGGCAATCTGGATGGCGATCAAAATATTGATCAACCTCAAGCGCAAGCGCAGCGATATCCTGGGTATTGTCGAAAACCGGAATGCTCAATACCGACTCGTGAGTGGTCACGCCGGCAAAAGCCTTCTGCAGCTCATAGCCTTCAAACAGTATTTCACTGTCGGGCCGGTGCAGGGTCAACACCGTGGATGCGGGCGTATGGCAGTGCAGTGCCGCGTTTACCTCAGGAAAGCGCGCATAGAGCTGGGTGTGCAACAGCGTCTCCGCTGACGGCTTACCCCCATCAAGCGGCTCGCCGTTGAGATCGACCGCGAGAAAATCCTGCTCGTTAAGCCGCCCCTTATGACGACCAGACGCGGTTACCAGCACACTGCTGTCGCTCAGCCGCATGGAAAAATTGCCGCTGGTCGCCGGCACCCAGCCGCGCGCGTGGAGTTCACGCCCCGTCGCCACCAGCGCCCTGGCTTTGGCAAGAAAATCGCTGTTCAAGCTTGTCCCCTGCGCGACATCT
>JBFHCW010000401.1:0-1859 GCA_041585035.1 Litorivivens sp. | reverse complement strand
TTCCAGCGCAGCAACCACGGTAAAAGGCTTGACGGTAGAGCCCGGCTCAAAGACATCGGTAACCGCGCGGTTTCGCAGTGCGGCCAGTCTCAGCTCAGAACGATTGTTCGGGTTAAAACCCGGCTGATTAACCATCGCCAATACTTCGCCCGTTCGAGCATCCAGCATGACCACCGAGCCCGCCTTGGCCTGGGAGCGCTGCAACGCCAGCTTCAGCTCTTTGTAGGCCTGGTATTGCAGGCGCAGGTCTACGGTCAATTGCAGATCATTGCCCGGGCTGGCCGCACGACCGTCGTCAAGATCGCGAATAATGTGACCGTAAAGATCTTTCAACACTTTCTTGCTGCCCGGCGTACCGCGCAGCCATTCGTCGTAGGCCAGCTCCAGACCTTCCTGCCCGCGGTCATCAATATTGGTAAAACCGACAAGATGAGCCGTAACTTCACCGGCCGGATAGTAACGCCGATATTCGCGTTGCATATAAACGCCGGGGATTCCCGCCGCCAGAACCCTCTCAGCCTCAGCCGGTGTCAGATGGCGGCGCAGGTACACAAAGCGTCGTCCGGCGACACGCTCAATTTTTTCGCGCAAGTCATTGCGATTCAGGCCAAGCAACTGCGCAAGTTCCGGCAACCGCCCCATCGCAGCCACCAGCTCCTTCGGATCGGCCCAGATGGACGCAACCGGTGTGCTCACCGCCAGCGGTTCGCCGTTGCGGTCAGTGATCATGCCCCGGTGGGCAGGAATCTGCTCCGTTCGAATAGTGCGCGCATTGCCCTGCCCCTGCAGAAACTCGCGCCCACGGTCAGCATCCAGAACCTGCAGGTGCAGCGTGCGCCAAACCAGCATACAGGCGAGCGCGGCCAGCCCCAGCACCATCACCAGGAGACGCCACATCGGTACGGGTTCAGTTACCTGCTTGGCCATCGACTCTCACCAGTTGCAAGGCTTCATCCTCGGGTACGACCATCATCAAACGATCACTCGCCAGCCTCTCCACACGATCATGGGCTGCCCAGGTGCTGCGCTCCAGCAGCAGGCGGCCCCAATCTTCATTCAATCGGTAGGCCTGCTTCTGCAAGCCCTGCCACTCATTAAACAGGCGACGTGAATCATGGGAACTGTCAATAACAGCACTGGCTGAAACCACAATGGCTCCAACCAGAATCGCTGTCATCGCTATTCGACCTGTCATATACCGGGCTCTCCAGCGCGGTCAGTGAATCTTTTCAGCAACACGCATTACAGCGCTGCGCGCGCGAGGGTTATTGTCGATTTCCTCGCGGCCGGGCTTTTGTGCCTTCCCTATCAACTTCAGTCGTCGCTCGACCTCACTGTCCTGCAACGGGATATAAGCAGGCACAACCTGTCCGCGACTTTCTTTTTTCATAAACTGCTTAACAATGCGGTCTTCCAGCGAGTGAAAGCTGATTACCACCAGACGGCCACCGGGCTTGAGATAATCCAGTGCTTTGGCCAAGGCCAACTCCAGATCTCCCAACTCGTTGTTCACCTGGATCCGGATCGCCTGGAACGCTCTTGTCGCCGGGTGCTTATGTTTTTCCCAGGCCGGATTGGCATCCGCCACCAACTTCGCCAACTGCAGTGTCCGCGTGATGGGCTCTTCTTCCCGGGCCTTCACAATCGCCGAGGCAATACGGCGGGCAAAACGCTCCTCTCCGTAAACCTTCAGCACACGAACCAGCTCACTCTCTTCAACCCGCGCCAACCAATCCGCTGCGCTCTCTCCCGCCTCCGGATCCATGCGCATATCGAGAGCGCCGTCCCGGGTAAAGCTGAAACCGCGCTCCGCCTCGTCCAGCTGCGGCGACGATACGCCGAGGTCCAGCAAAATGCCG
>JBFHCW010000400.1:0-1862 GCA_041585035.1 Litorivivens sp. | reverse complement strand
TATGAAGACAACGATATTTGCCGCGAGCTATCGGCAAACGGTAAGCCCGCCTTGCTGGTGATTAAGGTCGATGTGAAGGAATGCTTCTTTCACTGCGCCAAAGCCTTCAAACGCAGCAAGGCCTGGCAACCGGAACACTGGCCGGAGCCGCAGAAAATAAAATTTGGGGAGCAAATTGCCAGAAACGCTGCGCGCGGAAAGCTCAGCCGGGCAGCGGTCGCCAAGGCGGTCGATACCGCCGTGAAGGCTGACTACAAGTTCAATCTGTAGCGGGCGCGCAAACGCCCGCCTCGAACCGGCTTACTTCGACTGAACCATCGCCCGGTTCTGCTCGCCGGCCACAAAAACCACCTCGCCGCCTTTATCCAGCGATTCCAGGCTTTCCGTCACCACCTCTGCCGGCGTCATCCACATCTCGGCAGGGGTCTTGGACTTGTCAAAGTCGGCAAATTCATCGCGACCATGAAAATCGGTATGGGTAAAGCCGGGGCACAGCGCTTGCACACGAATATTGGCTGGCTCAACTTCTTTTTGCAGGGATTCCGAAAAGCTATTCAGAAATAGCTTGCTCGCCGCATACACCGCACACTCCTTCATGGGGAAGAAAGCCCCCAGCGAGGACAGGTTGATGATTGAACCACCGCCGGCTTCTTTCATATACGGGATAACGGCACGGGTCAGGCGGAGGGTCGCGGAGATGTGCAGATCCACCATTTTCTGCTGTGAATCAAAGTCAGTGTCGACAAAGGTACCGTAGGTGCCAAAGCCCGCATTGTTAACCAGAATAGTCACCGGCCCCTGCTGACGGATTTTCTCTACCACTTCGGTCAGCCCCAGCTCGGTAGTGAGGTCTTCGGCAATCACCACCGTCTCAAGGCCTTGAGATTGCAGCGACTCAGCCACTTCATTGAGCTGCTCAACCCGACGCCCTACCAGAATCATCTTGCGGCAGCGCGGTGCCAGTTGACGGCAAAACTCGGCGCCCAGCCCTGACGATGCCCCGGTGACCAGAGCAATAGCTTTATCTCCCACTGGAAATCTCCCCTTGTAAATTGATTGCGGCAGTTTACACCCTTCGCCAGATTCTGCACGGCAGCGCCGCTGGCTATGGTAAACTCGCAGCAAATAATTACGCGATGAGGCGCCCAATGGCTAAAGCCAAAAAGCAGAGTTTTGAAGAGTCACTCGCCGAACTGGAGGCCATTGTCGAACGCATGGAGTCCGGCGAACTGAGCCTAGAAGCTTCGCTGGAAGCCTTTGAAAACGGCATGAAACTCAGCCGCGACGCACAAGCCGCACTGAGCGCTGCCGAACTGAAGGTTCAGAAACTCACCGAGCAACAGGGTGAACTGCACCTGGACGACATGGATACCGAAGCGTAACGCCACCACATGAGCCGCTCCTTTCCCGACTACCTGCGTGAGTGCCAGCAGCGCATTGACGATGCCCTGCCCCGGCTGATTGGCCAGGCCACCTCCGAGTATTCCGAGCACGCCGCACCGCATCTGCACAGCCTGTTTGAATCCATTCACTACAGTACCCTTAACGGGGGCAAGCGCGTGCGCCCGGTGCTGGTGTATGCCGCCGCCCGAGCCATCAACCCCGGCTTGGTAAACGACGAGGCGCTCGATCATGTGGCCGCCGCCGTAGAATGTATTCACGCCTACTCGCTGGTGCACGACGACTTGCCCGCCATGGACGACGATGACCTGCGTCGCGGCAAGCCCACCTGTCATATTGCCTTTGACGAAGCTACCGCCATTCTCGCCGGCGATGGGCTGCAGAGCATTGCGGTGGAACTGCTGGCACTGGTGCCCAATCTGGCCGACCACCAACGCCTGGCCCTGATCAAAACGCTGGTC
>JBFHCW010000399.1:0-1874 GCA_041585035.1 Litorivivens sp. | reverse complement strand
GTGCCCACCAGCTCGTGCCCGAGCGGCATGGGGCTGAGCGTGCCGAGCCCGCCCATCGCGATGTAGCCGAGATCGGAGCCGCAGATCCCGCACAGCGAGACTTTCACGATGACGTCGTCGGCGTCAGCCGCGGGCACCGGTACCTGATCGAGTCGGACATCGTCAGGGCCGTGAACGGTTACCAAAGGCATGGGCATGGGGAGGCTCTCGTTAGTGGAGGTTGTCGAGCTGTTGTTGCAGGGAGCTGATCTGATGGTTCAGCCAGGACCGCAACCAGAAATTGTCGGACTGGTCGAGCAAGTCCTGATGAATGGCCCGGGATAGCTTGAGCGCTGCAACATTCGCAGGCTCTGCATTGAGTACGATGTCGACAAGATGTAGTGCCTCTTCGAGTTTGCGCGCTGTGTGCTTGCCTTTTGCGCGTTCCAGCAGGGCGTCGGCACCGGCGAGTTCAACCACGTCGGTATGCACCTCACTGTATGGCACGGAGTACAGCTCGGTGGTGGACTGGTGGTGAAACCAGCCGCCGTAATTCTCCCAGATGGCGCGCACACTCCAGCTGACTTTGCCGTAGCCTTCGCCCACTTCCAGCTCGGGCGGCAGCGCTATGTTGCTCATCAATTCGTGAACACTTTTGCCGGCGTTCATGCCCTTTACGGTTTCGTCGTGAACATAGAGGATGGCGCCGTGCAGGGCGTTGAGTTCGTCTTGAATAAGCTCACGTCCGACAACCGGACCGTGGTGACCGTAGAGAATCATTTCAGGTTCAAGCCTGCGCACTGTGTCGACGGCGTTCGCGACTACCAGCGCATCGCGGTAGCGATCACCGCGAATGGTCACCAGATTGGGAAAGTGTCCGAAGGGGCAGCCAAACAGGTTGCCGGTAAAGCAGATGCGATGCTCGGGCAGCCAGACAATAACCGAGTCGTTGGTCTCCGCGCCGGGCACTGCGATGACTTCCAGTTGCAGGCCGCCGATCTCCAGTTGCAGTTTATCCTCAACCAGCGTGTCGGGTGTGGGAGCGTCCTGCGGTGGCATCTCGGTGTAATTGTGCTGCTGATAGTGGGCAAAGGCCGCGCCGAATTTTTCCGTAAAGGCAAAGGCCGAGCGCTGAGCGCGAAAGGGCCCCAGTCGCGAATCGTAGGCCTGATGCTCTGGGTTGTTGGCGCCAGCAATGACCGTGAGGCCGGGATTTTTCTCTCTAAAGTAAGCGACACCGCCAACATGATCCACATGCCCCTGGGTCAGTATCAGTGAGTGCAGTTTTTGCGAGGACAGCGCATTCAGATTGGCATCAATCACCGGCGCTTCCATGCCCATGCCGGCATTCAGCTGAATGCTGCCTTCGCTGGTTTCAATGCGATACACATTGGAAAAGGCTTCGCTGAGGGTGATGAAATCGTTGATTCGCTGACCGCTGTCGAAGCGGGCGGGGTTGGGTTCCACCGGACGGCTTTTATAAATCGGAGTTCGCATTGGGGGCTCGCCACTCAGTTTTTGACTTCCGGTCGAACCGGAAAATGCTTGAAATAGAAATCGAACTGCTCGCGCAGTACCTCCGGGTCGATACCAAAGTCACCCTTGAGATCGTAAACAACCTGCCCGTGTTTACCCCGGGGGTTGGCGGTCATAAAGGCTTGCAGTTCAGCGCGGGCGGCGTCGGTCAGTGTAAGACCTGCCTTGCTGTAAATCTTTTCCACCATGCCGATATCGTCGGCCATAAAGACATGAAAAGGCACGTCGATGCTTTGGCTCTCCGGCAGGCAGTCCCGGTCGCGGACACAGGCTCGCAGCAAATGATCGATACGGGCGATCCAGTAGTCGGCAAGCTCTGGTAGATCAATGCGGGTGCGCGACATACGCTGGCCGTAGGC
>JBFHCW010000398.1:0-1892 GCA_041585035.1 Litorivivens sp. | reverse complement strand
TTTCTTCCTCGCAATTGAAACAGGCTCGCGCCGGCAGGTGAAAACTCGGTATGATGACCGAAACTAACCGCATAATAACTGTGAGATTATGGCAATTCGACGACATTACATGTCCTGTTACTGGCTGGCCCTGCTTCTGGTTTGGCCCGCTGTCGCCAGCGCTGAGTTGCGACTTCACATCGATAAGAACCGGATTGGCTTCGTCCAGGCCTATCTGGAGAACACCGGAGACACCCCGTTGACGGTAGTGACCGATAATCTGCGCTATCAGCAGCAGGGTGACCGGGTCGAGATTGTGCCGGAACAACCGGTGTGGTCGCGCAGCGACGGCGATGTGCTGCTGAAAGGCAGTTTGCTGCCCTACGCCCCGGTGACCCTGCGCCCCGGCGAAATAACCTTTCTGCAAAAACCCAATATCCGTGTCGTGGCGAAAGAGGTTGTCTACACTATCCCTGAGGAATGGGCCGCTTTACAGGGGACCTGGAGCGGCAGCACCAGTGTCAGCCTGAAACTCCGCTAGAGGTTACTATGGGACTTACACTCAGTAGCAACAGTCAGTTAGACGCCGACGCCATACAGACTTACCTTCAGGAGGCCCGCCTGCCTTTGCGGCTGGCCGTTAACGGCAGCGATGGCTGCCCCCTGGTGGCGTCCCACTGGTTCGAGTATCGCAAGGGGCAGCTCTACTGCGTGCTGCATCGGGACGCGCTGGTGGCCAAGCGACTTGCGGCGACCGGTTGCTGCGGTTTTGAAGTGGCGCATGAGTCCATGCCCTACAAAGGCGTGCGCGGGCAGGCGGATATTGCCCTGCTGCCCGTGCCTGCCGAAGGGCAGCTCAAGAGCCTGTTTGCCCGCTATGGCATAAAAGAGGATAGCCAGCTCGCGACCTGGTTGCTGGGGCGAATCGATGAGGAACAGGTGGTCTGTTTGACGCCGCGCTGGGTCAGCGGTTGGGACTACAGTGAACGGATGTCGGATGCCCGCTGATATCTTTGCCATCTCGCGCGCCGTCAGTCTGAAAGAAAGCGAAGTCGAACTCAATGCGGTGCGCTCGCAGGGCGCCGGCGGCCAAAACGTCAACAAGGTGGCAACGGCCATTCACCTGCGCTTTGACGTGAGGTCCTCAAGCCTGCCGGATTTTTACAAAAACCGTCTGCTGCAGCTCAAGGATAGACGCATCAGCAGTGAGGGGGTGGTAGTGATCAAGGCGCAGCGCTTTCGCACCCAGGAAAAAAACCGCGAAGATGCGATTGTACGACTGGTCGAGTTGATTCGCAGTGTGGGGCAAACCCAGAAAAAGCGGATACCCACCAAGGCCAGTAAAAACTCCCAGAAAAAACGGATGGACAGCAAAACCAAACGCGGCAGCACCAAGGCGCTGCGCGGCCGGGTGGATTCACGCAGCCTCTGATTGGCTGCCCGGCATTAACTGAGAACAATGGGCATTTTACGGATGATGCGCTCGACCACCCAGGAACCATCCATCTCGATTTCCTCTTCGATAATGTACGCGCGCTCTGGCAGATAGCGTACAAAGCCTTCCAGCATGTTGCGCGTAAACGCAATTGCCAGCGTTCGGCCAATGCAGCTGAAAATTGAGCCGCCAAACACCATATTGTTAGCACTGCTGAACTGCCGCGAAAAATCGAGCTCAAGCGGATTGCGCCACTGATGTGGGTCGAGGTTAATGCCGGGAAAGAAGAGGTAGACATTGCTGCCCTCGGTAATCTCAAACTGCCCAACCTGCTTGGCACGGGTGGCGTGGCGGGACATCGACTTGACGTGGTTATCCCGGCGCAGGAACTCGATAACCGTCTGTTCCGATTGCAGCAAGGCCGGGTTTGCCGACAACTGCGCGCGCGCCTCCGGGAAACGAATCAGGTTGCGCAACA
>JBFHCW010000397.1:0-1915 GCA_041585035.1 Litorivivens sp. | reverse complement strand
TGTTGCTGGGCTTGTTGCCGGGAAAACTGCGGTGAGCTGACAGCAGGGCCAGCTGCTCACCCTCAAAGCCGGCTGCCTCGAGTTCTTCCTGCAGCTGCTCACTGGTTTTACCGCGCATCAAAGCCTCACCCTGCGCAATGGCATTGGCTATCAGGATACGATGTTCGGCGGCGCAGTCGGTATCACCTTCAAGGGCAAACAGAATATCGCAGGGAATAAGATCGCCCCCCTGATGCAGCAGCTGGTAAAAGGCGTGCTGGCCGTTGGTACCTGGCTCACCCCAGATAACCGGCCCGGTCGCGCAGGCAACCGGTCGCCCATCCATGCGCACCTGCTTACCATTGCTCTCCATGTCCAGCTGTTGCAGGAAAGCCGGCAGGCGACTCAAACGCTGACTGTAGGGCAGCACCGCATGGCTACCCGCCGACCAGAAATTGCGGTACCAGACACCCAGCATTGCCAGAATCACCGGCATATTATTTGCCAACGGCGCTTCGCAAAAATGTTTATCCATCTCGCGGGCACCAGACAGCAAGGCGCGAAAGTTCTCCATCCCCAGCGCCAGGGCAATCGATAAGCCAACACTAGACCACAGCGAGTAGCGACCGCCCACCCAATCCCAAAACAGAAAAGTCTGCTCTGGCGCAAAGCCCTGCACTAGTGCCGCCTCTGGATTGCTGGTTACTGCCACACAGTGCTGGAGCACCTGCTCTTGTGAACCAAAGGCTGCCAGCAACCACTGCTGCGCCAGACCGGCGTTAGCCATGGTTTCCTGAGTCGTGAAGGTTTTGGACACAATGATAAACAGTGTGGTGGCGGGGTTCAGCCCCGCCAGCGTGTCGGTCATTTGCACCGGGTCCACGTTGGACACGAAATGCAGCGTAGGCCCGTCACCGCAATAAGGGCGCAGCGCCTCACACACCATCGCCGGCCCCAGATCAGACCCGCCGATACCGATATTCACCACGTCGGTAAACGCCTGACCGCTTGCTCCCTTTAAAGTCCCCGAGCCCACCGCACCCACAAAATCGTCAATTCTTTGCAGTTCAGCATGCACCTCGGAAACAACATTACGACCATCGACTTCGACGTGAGCCTCAGGCCCGGCGCGCAAGGCTGTGTGCAATACCGCACGGCCCTCGGTTTCGTTTATCTTCGCGCCGGCAAACATCGCGTCGCGACGCTCGGCCAGACCGCTGGCCTCAGCCAGCTCGATCAACAGCGCAAGGGTGTTATCGTCGATGCGGTTTTTTGAAAAATCGAGAAACAGCTCGCCCGCCTGCAGGGAATACCGAGAAAAACGCTCATCGTCTGCCGCGCACTGATCGCGCATATGCACGTTGTGCAACTGTTTCTGCTTAGCCTGCAAACGCTGCCAAAGCGCGTCGATATCCCTCATCCTTTTAACCTTATTGCTTTTCCCTCAGGGGAATAATCTTTTAACACGGCGCTGAATTCTATCAGCCCACTGTGCGCTCTGCCGATGAATTTCAGCGCAGGGCCGGCTATTTCCGCGGCAGCGCCTGAGCACAACCCACCAGCCCCGGATGCTCAGCCAACACTATTGCCAATGGCACTTGTGCGCAGACGGGCTGGAATCGGCCCTTGTTTTCAAAACTCTTGCGGATAGCCGCAAGATCAATCACGTCCAGCATCTGCGGCAGTATTCCCCCCGACAGGTAGACGCCCCGATAGGCGCCCAGGGCCAAAGCGAAATCCCCCGCGACCGCGCCCAGTATCTCTGAAAAGTCTGTCACCGCCTGCCGGCACAGATCATCCCCAGCCCGGGCACCGGCGGTCACACCCGGTGCGGGCAGCTCCCTTTCCTGCCCCTGCAATCTGGCATTCGCCCAATACAGATTGGCAAGCCCCATCCCCGAAAGCACCCGCTCGACCGACACCCGCTCATAGCGCC
>JBFHCW010000396.1:0-1934 GCA_041585035.1 Litorivivens sp. | reverse complement strand
CTTTTGTGGCCGCCGGCGTGATGCCCATGCGCAATGCGCTGGGCGTCATTCTGGGAGCAAATCTCGGCACCACCATGACCGGGTGGCTGGTGACTTGGCTGGGTTTCAAACTGGACCTCGGCAGTCTGGCACTGCCGCTGATGGGTATCGGTGCGCTTCTGAAAGTCTGGCTGGAAGGGCGTCTGCGCTGGGAAAGTCTGGGGCATCTGTTGCTGGGCTTGGGCTTGCTGCTGTTCGGGCTCGATGCCATGAAAACGGGCGTGGAAGACCTCGCAAGAAATACGGATCTCGGTTTTCTGGCGGGCTGGTCAGCCATCTGGTTTCTGGGTTTGGGCGTGCTGCTGGCAGCGGTAATTCAATCTTCGTCGGCGGTCGTGATGTTGGTGTTGTCGGCGCTGCACGCCGGCCTGATCGGTTTCCCCGAGGCGGCCGCGATGGTGATCGGTGCTGACCTCGGCACAACCAGCACCATGCTGCTGGCGGGCTCATCGGGTGCGGCGGTAAAGCGTCAGGTTTCTGTGTTTCATTTGATCTACAACACCCTGACGGCAGTATTTGCCTTTCTGGTTATGTTGCCGCTGGCGCCGGCGGTTTATGAGCGCTTTGCCGTCACCGATAACCTGTTGCAGCTGGTTATCTTTCACAGCAGCTTTAATTTCTTTGGCATTTTTCTGGTATTGCCCATCATCCGCCAGCTCGCCGATTGGCTGGAAAATAATATCGGGCAGCAGCACCAGCTCACCGTTTACCTTCACAAGGTGCCCGTGTCGGTGCCGGAGGCGGCGGTGGTCGCGCTGCGCCAGGAAACCGGATTATTGCTGGCCCGATCCTTTCAGTTATTGGGGCAGGCCTACCACAGCCCAATGCAGTTCTACGCCAGTCAGAGCGAGCCATTGAAGCCATTGGGCAGGGGCATGGCGGTTTATCTGGATCGGTATGAGGACTTAAAACGTCTCGAAGCCGAGATTGTGGCCTATGCGAACCGGCTGGAGAGTTTGCCGCCCGAGCACCGGGATCATGTTGAGGCCTTGCTGGCGACGGTGCGCAAGGCAATCTATGCGACCAAGGCTATCAAGGATGTGCAGGACGATATGGAGCCGCTATGGAGTGACCTCAGCGAGGATGCGAAGGCGCTGCGCGAGACTTTGCAGCAGCGGATTGAGCATTTGCTGGCACTGGGTCAACAGGCCCTTGCCGGTGACATCACTCAGGGTATGCTGGAAGAGGAAGAGGCTTTGCATCGTAGGGAAATGCAGCGCTTTAACGACGAGGCCTATGGCTCGAAGGGTGTTGAAGGCGTCAGCTTTTCCAGCCTGATGAACATTATTCGCGAAACGGACGAATGCGGACGCGAACTGCTGCGCGTGTTTGGCACCTACCCGGCAGCCGGTTTGCAGGGCCTCCCCTCATACGCCGGTATAGAGGCCCCGGCGGCTTGACGGGGCACTATAATCAGACGCAGTCGGTGGGTCGCCCAGGCCTGCACATAAACATTAAAACTGGCCGAATAAGACGAGCTTGGCATGACTTCTAACAGACCGCTATTCGATGCGTATCCGCAGTTAAAAGATACCCTGCCCTGGCAGCAGTTGGCGGATTTGCCGACACCGGTAGAGCCCTTGGCCGGGGTCGGCGCAAACGCATGGATAAAACGGGATGATCTTTCCCATGCGGTGTACGGCGGAAATAAAATTCGCAAACTGGAATTTATTCTGGCCGAGGTCATCGCCCAAGGTAGAGAACACGTGGTCACCTTTGGCGCCACCGGAACCAACCACGGTGTGGCCACCGCCATGCTGTGCCAGCAACTGGGCCTGCGCTGTACGGTCCTTTTGTTTGAGCAGCCGGAGTCAAACACAGTGCGGGGCAATTTACAGCGCATGAAAAAATTTGGCGCCGAGCTCAAGTTTTGTGGCTCGCTGGCCCATACCGTT
>JBFHCW010000395.1:0-1956 GCA_041585035.1 Litorivivens sp. | reverse complement strand
GCCAGCGTCTGCTGCTCGCCGCACACAAAGGGCGAAAAACTGGCCAGCGCATTCACGGCCCGCACACCTTTTTCCAGCACCTCGCGCACTTCGGCCTGAACACTGTCAGCAACCGGAGCACCGGCCAGCAATGCAGGCAACAATCGACGGGCCGCCAGCTCGATGTAGAGCTCTGAGACATTAACCAGCTCACGCACCTTGGCCTGCTGCCAGATATCAGCCGGCAGCAGAGGCTTTTCCGGATAGGCGGCTTCGAGGTAATCCAGAATGACCGTGGTTTCGCAGAGGAAGCCCTGCTCGGTCTCAATGCAGGGCACCTTGCCCATCGGGCTTTTGGCCAGATACTCCGGTGTTTGATCGGGGAAGACGGTGATTTCTTCAAAGGCCACGCCTTTTTCCAGCAGGGCGTGCTTGACCATATTGAAATAGTCGCTGACCGCAAAACCATAGAGTTTTAGCATGATTATCTCCGGGAGAATAAATAGGTGAGCTTACGTTACGCGGAATAAGAAGACGATGCGAGCGGGTGCAGATTGTACTCGCATTCATGCACAAGGCCTTGTCCAAATACCCCTCTCCAAAACGGAGAGGGGTGCACCGATTACAACCAATACATACCGGAGACGTTAAAGCCCGAGAATCACCTCAATCTCAACCTTCGCGCCCTTTGGTAAGGCCGCTACCTGCACACAGGCACGGGCCGGATAGGGCTCGGCAAAATGTCGCGCCATCACTTCATTCACGGCCACAAAATCATTCAGGTCGGTCAGGGAGATATTGACCTTCAGGGCATTATCCAGCGTACCGCCCGCCTCGGCCGCCACCGCACTCAGGTTCTTGAACACCTGCTCGGCCTGCTCTGCTGCGGTCTCCCCCACCATGGTCATGGTGTTCGGATCGAGCGGAATCTGCCCCGACAGGAACACGATATCGCCGAATTTTACGGCCTGAGAATAGGGGCCGATAGCCTGCGGGGCCTGATCTGTGGAAACAATGCTTTTCTTGGACATGCGAACTCCAACAACAAAACTAAGGCAGAAAACCCGCATGGTAGCGCAATGCAGCAGTCTTGGCGCGCCTTGACCTGAAGTGGCTACTTCTCCACACTCGGCGACCTTCAAAAATAACAATTATTGCTGTCTGGCCAACGCCGACGCGCCCTGCAATGCAGTAAAAATAACAACCAACACGCAATGGAGTGTCGTGATGAAAATGTTGCTATCAACTATCGCCCTGACCCTGAGTTCCTTAAGCCATGCCTGCGGCAGCGGCGAGCTGGTCCACATTCATGCGCAGCAGAGCGACGGTGCCTATACCGTCGATCCAGGCAAAAAACTGCTGTTGTTTTACAAGGCACCCCTGGCCGCAGACGGCTTTCGCGCCACGCTGAACGGTGAGGATATTTCTGATCAGTTCAACCCGGTCGACAACCGCTTTGGGGAAGCGCTGGCACTGTCGTTGAACGACGGCGAAAACATGCTGGAACTTCAGGGGCAGGTAGACAGCGAAGACTGCGCGTCAGACGATGCATTGACCCAGCGTATCGTTCTGCTGACGGCTGCGCGATAACGGAGCCTTGCTGATAGTTAGGCAAATACGCCGTCATTGCGAACGCAGTGAGGCAAACTCCTCGAGCGCGGCAGTGAATTCAAACGATCGCCGCGTCTCTGTCCTCGCGATGACCTGATCAGTGACGCACCCGGGTTACCCGCAGGGTCGCCGGGATATGCCTGATGCGGCGCATGATATTGGCCAGGTGCAGCCTTGAGCGCACCCCGATCAACAAATGCACGGTCGTGATTTTAGAGGTGTCTTCCTCAACGCTGATCTTTTCAATGCTGGCATCGGCGCCATTCACCCGGGTCGCCAGCACGGCAATAATACCGCGCTGCTTGCTGAGCTCGACCTTCAGCTCAACCGTAAAATCATTTTCGGTATCGTCCGCCCAGGACAGGG
>JBFHCW010000394.1:0-1976 GCA_041585035.1 Litorivivens sp. | reverse complement strand
GCGTCTTTTTCCCAGCCCTGATTGCGATTCACGTTAGAGACCAGGAAAGGCAAGGCGTCATAGACGCCCGGCAGGCCTTCACCGCTAAAGCCGCCTTTCATTGAGGTATAGGTACCCATACCGAGGAAAACCGCGTCGTATTCGTCCATGAGCTCCTGAGGGCTGACGTCCTTGCCGACTTCCGTGTTCAGGCGGAATTCGATACCCATTTCCTCGAACACCTGACGGCGACGGGACATGACGGATTTTTCGAGCTTGAACTCGGGAATACCGAAGGTCAGCAAGCCGCCGATTTCCGGGTATTTGTCGAACACCACAGGCTTTACGCCGGCGCGCACCAGCACATCGGCACATCCCAGGCCCGCCGGGCCCGCACCGATCACGGCAACTTTTTTGTCGGTCCAGACACGCTCGGACAGATCCGGGCGCCAGCCCATGGCCAGCGCCGTGTCAGCTATATATTTTTCAGTGGAACCGATGGTAACCGCCCCAAAACCATCGTTCAGGGTACAGGCCCCTTCGCAGAGACGATCCTGAGGACACACCCGGCCACACACTTCCGGCAGGGTGTTGGTCTGGTGAGAAAGCTCGGCGGCTTCAAACAGATTGCCCTCGCTAACCAGCTTCAGCCAGTTGGGAATGTAGTTGTGTACCGGACACTTCCATTCACAGTAAGGGTTACCGCAGGCCAAACAACGGTCTGCCTGCGACGCCACCTGTTGCTCGCGGTAAGGCTCGTAAATTTCGACAAACTCGGCCTTGCGGACATCGATGGCTTTCTTGTCAGGATCTGCGCGACCGACATCGATAAACTGGAAATTATTACTCTGACGTTCCGTCATAAAATTACCTCAATCCTCTCCGCTCAACTTATTCCGGGCGCTGGCGCGTACTGGCCAGCAGGGCGCCCAGGCTGGCCGCCTTGGGTTTCACCATCCAGAATTTGGCAATGTAATCGGAGAAGTTCTCCAGAAGTTCTGCACCCCAGGCCGAGCCGGTTTCGGCTACAAACTCCTGGATATTGGCGCGCAGATGCGAGCGATACGCCTCCATCGGCTCTGATGTAATCCGACAGATTTCCACCAGCTCGCTGTTGTAGCGATCGACAAAACGGTGCTCGAGATCAAGCACATAGGCAAAACCACCGGTCATGCCTGCACCGAAGTTCACGCCGGTCGGACCAAGCACAGTGATATTGCCGCCGGTCATGTATTCGCAGCAGTGGTCACCAGTGCCTTCGACAACCGCATGAGCGCCGGAGTTTCGCACGGCAAAGCGCTCACCGGCACGACCGCTGGCAAACAGACGACCTCCCGTGGCACCGTACAGACAGGTGTTGCCGATAATCGCGGTATCCTGGGACGCAAAGCGGCTGCCCTTCGGCGGATAGATCACCAGCTTGCCGCCGGCCATGCCCTTGCCGACGTAATCGTTGGCGTCGCCTTCCAGGTACATATTCAAGCCGCCCGCATTCCAGACACCAAAACTCTGACCGCTGGTACCGGTCAGGCGCAGGGTAATGGGCGCATCGTTCATGCCGTCGTTGCCGTAGCGCTTGGCGATCTCGCCGGACAAACGCGCACCGATAGAGCGGTCGCAGTTGGTGACGGTAAACTCGAATTCTCCACCGCGTTTGTTTTCAATCGCGTCGATAGTCGCCGCCACCATGGACTCGGCTTTTTCACCCTTGTCAAAAGGCGCATTCAGGGCAACCTGACAAAACTCGGGTTGACCTTCTGCAGACGCGTCCTTGTGCAGGATCGGCGACAGATCAAGTTTGCCATGTTTCTCAGTTGCGCCGGCTTGCTGCTCCAACAAATCAGTGCGACCAATCAATTCATCCATAGTGCGAATACCGAGACTGGCCATCAGCTCACGGGTTTCCATCGCCATAAAGGTGAAGAAATTGACCACCATGTCGACGGTGCCGATAAAGTGCTCGTCGCGCAGACGCCCATCCTGGGTGGCAACCCCGG
>JBFHCW010000393.1:0-1979 GCA_041585035.1 Litorivivens sp. | reverse complement strand
TTGGCATCGGCGCCGTCAATCTTCACCGCCAGAACCTTCACGCCATTAACCTCAACTGCTTCAGCGGTCAGGTCGCGACTGCCGGCGGTTGCCAGTTTGGCTTTCAGGCGGTCAACTTCCTTTTGCAGCTCGCGATTGCTGCTCACCAGCTGGTTCAGCTTGCTGCCGAAATTCTCCGGTGTCGCCTTGATGGTCGCCATGGCGCTGCCCAGCTGCTGCCGGTCGGCCTTCATGTCGGCCAGCGCACCCTCACCGGTCACCGCCTCAATGCGGCGCACGCCGGAGGCTACGCCATACTCGGCAGTGATGCGAAACAGACCGATATCGCCGGTACGCGCCACATGGGTGCCGCCACAGAGCTCAACCGAAAAGCCCTCGCCCATGCTTAAAACGCGCACTTCGTCGCCGTACTTTTCGTCAAACAGCATCATGGCTCCGGCCTGTTTGGCGCTGTCGATATCCATCACTTGGGTTTCTACGGCGGTATTACGGCGCACTTCGGCATTGACCAAAGCCTCGATCTCGGCCAGTTGCTCTGCTGTCACCGCTTCAGGGTGGGAAAAATCAAAGCGCAGCCGCTCGGCATTGACCAGCGAGCCTTTCTGCGCCACATGATCACCCAGCACCTTGCGCAGGGCCGCGTGCATCAGGTGGGTGGCGGAGTGGTTCAGGGCTGTCGCCTGCCGGATATCGGCTCTAACTTCGGCACTGACATTGTCGCCCACCGTGAGACTGCCACTGGCGATGCTGCCGTGATGCAGATGGTGGTCGCCGTTTTTCTGGGTATCGAGGACTTCGAAACGGGTATTGCCATGAGTGATCAGACCCGCGTCACCCACCTGACCGCCGGATTCCGCGTAGAATGGGGTCTTATCGAGCACCACAATGCCCTGCTCGCCCTCGCTGAGCTTGTCAACAGCTTCGCCGTCCTTAAACAGCGCGACAATCTTGGCGTCACCGACCAGTGCGTCGTAGCCGCAAAAGGTGGTTTCGCCCTTCAGATCCAGCTTTTCACCAGCCGCCATTTTGAAAGAACTCGCGGCGCGGGCGCGCTCGCGCTGCTGCTGCATGCAGGCTTCGAAGCCTTCCATGTCCAGCGTCAGCTCTTTTTCGCGGGCGATATCGGCGGTCAAATCCACCGGGAAGCCATAGGTATCGTAAAGCCGGAACACCGTTTCGCCGGGGATAACGCTACCGTTCAGTTCTGCAAGATCCTGCTCGAGAATGCGCATGCCCTGATCGAGGGTTTTGGCAAACTGCTCTTCTTCGTTCAGCAGCGCTTTTTCAATGCGCGCCTGCCCTTTGACCAACTCGGGGTAGGCGTCGCCCATCTCTTTGGCTAGCGGGGCCACCAGCTTGTGAAAGAAGGGGCCCTGGGCGCCCAGCTTGTCACCGTGTCGCACAGCGCGGCGAATAATACGACGCAGCACATAGCCCCGGCCTTCATTCGACGGCATCACGCCATCGCTGATGAGGAAGGCGCAGGAGCGAATATGGTCGGCTACCACTCGCAGGGATTTATTCTCCAGATCGCGGGTACCGATCACCTCGGCTGTGGCGCGAATCAGATTCTGAAACAGGTCAATTTCATAGTTGCTGTGAACGCCCTGCAAAACAGCCGCAATACGCTCAAGCCCCATACCGGTATCGATAGAGGGATTGGGCAGGGGCGCGAGCTCACCGCTTTCATCGCGGTTGTACTGCATGAACACCAGGTTCCAGATTTCGATATAACGGTCGCCGTCGTCATTGGGGCTGCCGGGCGGGCCGCCAAACACATCCGCGCCGTGATCGTAAAAAATCTCGGAGCTAGGGCCGCAGGGGCCGGTATCGCCCATCTGCCAAAAGTTGTCTTCATCCAGACGGGAAAAACGCTCGGGCGAAACGCCCATTTCCTTCAGCCAGATATCGGCGGCCTCGTCATCGGACACATGCACTGTCACCCAGAGTTTTTCCGGTGGCAGCTTGAAAACATCGGT
>JBFHCW010000392.1:0-1980 GCA_041585035.1 Litorivivens sp. | reverse complement strand
CCACAAAGGCTGCGGCAGATCGTGCCCCATGCCCTCGATCAGCTCCAGTTTGGCACCCGGAACATGGCGGGCGGTATCGATTCCCGCCTCTACCGGAACCAGCGGATCGGCCTTACCGTGAATCACCAGCGTGGGGGCGATAATGGTTTTAAGGTCTTTCACACGACTACCGCAAGCGGAAATGGCTGCCAGCTGCCGCGCAGTGCCACCGGGGCAATAGTTGCGGCGATACGTCAATCGCAGGCGCTCACTCAATTCCTTTTCGTCGAAGGGATAGGCCGGGCTGCCAATAAGCTTCCAGGTTTGCAATGCACCCTGGAGGTAACTTTCTTCGGAGTCGGCGGCCGGCCGCATCAGCGTCATCAAAACGGCGCGGCTTGGTTGCGGCAACTTGGGGTTGCCGCTGGAAGACATAATAGAGGTCAGGCTCATCACCCGCTCGGGGTACAGAGCCGCGGTGAGCTGAGCGATCATGCCGCCCATGGACGCACCGACCAGATGCGCCGAGTGAATCTCCAGGGCATCGAGCAGGTTCACCACATCACCCGCCATATCCTGCAGGCTATAGGGCACTTTTACAGGCAGGCGCAGTTTACTGGCTGCGAGCAATTTAAGCGGACCGGGGGCTCGCAGATGATTAAACTTCTGCGACAGCCCAGAATCGCGGTTATCAAAACGAATCACGCGATAGCCCTGGGCGGCCAGGCGCTTACAGAAAATTTCCGGCCAGGAAATCATCTGCATGCCAAGCCCCATGATCAAAACGAGGGCGGGCGCTGAGGCATCACCAAACTCCTGCACATTCAGTTCAACACCGCCGGCGTCGATCAGGCGTTCTGCTGATTTTTGACTCATCACCCTTCCTCGTTTTTTCTCACGTTTAGAACACCGGCTGTCAGACCACCTCGAACAGCCCGGCCGCGCCCATACCGCCGCCGACACACATGGTCACCACCACATACTTCACGCCGCGACGTTTGCCTTCGATCAGGGCGTGCATGACCATGCGCGCACCGCTCATGCCGTAGGGGTGACCGATGGAAATCGCGCCGCCGTTAACGTTCAGGTTTTCATTGGGAATACCCAGCTTGTCGCGGCAGTAGATTACCTGCACCGCAAAGGCTTCGTTCAATTCCCACAGTCCGATGTCGTCCATTTTCAGACCGGTGCGCTGCAACAGCTTGGGAATGGCGTAGATCGGGCCGATACCCATTTCATCGGGCTCGCAACCGGCAACGGCCATGCCACGGTAAATGCCCAGAGGCTCAACGTTGCGCTGCTCGGCCAACTTGCCATCCATCATCACGACCGCAGCGGCGCCATCAGACAGCTGACTGGCGTTACCCGCCGTGATGGATCCGCCTTCGCGAACCGCTTTCAGGCCCTGCAGACTTTCCAGTGTGGTGGAAGGGCGGTTGCCTTCGTCTTTGGTCAGGGTTACCTGCTCTTCACTGGTCTCGCCGGTTTCCTTGTTCATGACCAGCTTGGTGGCCGTAACCGGAACGATTTCGTCATCAAACTTGCCCGCTTCCTGGGCGGCGGCGGTGCGCTGCTGCGATTGCAGTGCGTACTCATCCTGCGCCTCACGAGAAACGTTATAGCGATTGGCAACCACTTCGGCCGTATCCAGCATCGCCATGTAAATGTGCGGTGCGTTGCCAATGGATTTCGGATCCACCATACGGTGGATATTCATGTGCTCGTTCTGCACCAGCGAAATAGATTCACAGCCGCCGGCAATCAGCATGGGCGCACCGTCCATGACAATCTGCTTGGCGCCCGTGGCAATGGTCATCAGACCCGAGGAACACTGACGGTCAATGGTCATGCCCGATACGCTGACCGGCAAGCCCGAGGCCATAGCCACATGACGCGCCAGGTTCTGACCCTGGGAGCCTTGCTGCAGCGCAGCACCGAAAATACAGTCGTCGAGCTCGTTAGGGTCAACGCCTGCGCGCTCCACAGCAGCCTGTACTGCAT
>JBFHCW010000391.1:0-2014 GCA_041585035.1 Litorivivens sp. | reverse complement strand
GCCTTGTCCCAGGTCCAGTAGCCAATCTGGTCGTGAAAAACCTGATCGTTCTTTTTCCGCTTAACCACCTGGTGATAGCGCACGATGGCCAGTTTTTGAGTTTCGGCGTTGGTAACATCCCCGGCCGCCTCAAAGACAATGGTTTCGTAGTAGGGATTTTCTTCCGTGTCGGCTGGCTCCGGGGAAATATCCATTCCCTGATCTCCTTCCCACACGCCAATCAGGGCTTTCAAAGGACCGTAGTCAACCAGCATTACGGGATCCACTTCACTCATTTTATTCTCCATCTGACATCGAACACGTACCACAGACCCGACCTTAGGGTTTGCTTCTGAAGGCTAAAATAGCACAGCATGGTGGCTTCGGCTTACAGCATAGCCCGACAAATCATTGACTTGAAGACGAGAACACACATGAGTATTGGCAACTGGACGCCCACCAACCCTGACGCAGAGATCGATACGGGGTTGCTGGAAGCAGGCTTGACTGCCAGCATGGAAGGAAGACTGGAAGAGCTGGCGCAGATATTGAGCCCGGATCAGCAAGCGAACCTGGCCAGCCAACTGCGGTTACCCAAGGAAAAATGGCGGCTTGCACTGGAACGTTACAACAGCGAGCAGCTAAAGGCCCTGTTGCGTTTCTTTGTTCGCGCAGAAATGCTGATCCCCGGCTGCGAGACGGGGGATCAGTCACCGGCCATCTGGGCCAACAAGCTGCTAAGACAACGCGGTGACCGCCTGACAAAAGAAGACCTGCTGTGGATTCGCGAAAATACCACGAACCGTTTTATCCCCAACGGGGCCATCTAGGCGCTTGAACGCGGTGCCAGCGGCCTGCTAGCCCCGCGCGAAAAAGCCTCAGGGCGCTGCGGTAAAATTTACCTCGGTGGTCTGTTTCGCCACGACTGTCAGCCCGGTGCTGTCCAGAAAGCTGATGTTATCGTCGAGTGCAGGGTCATCGTCGCGTGACTGACAGGTCAACGCGATGCTGTATTCACCTGCCTCCACAAATCCAATCTCATAGGTATAGGTCCCAGTCTGGGTATCCTGAGTAACATTGGCGGTGGTCAGCGGTGAAGTCTCGGTTTCGGAGCCTTCATTGCAGTGCTGGCACTCTCCCGCACTGTTGACATAGACGTCGCCAAAACCCACGGCGTCGTGCTCATAGAGATAGATCGCCACGCCCTCATCCGCAGCCTGATCATTGGTGCAGCTCGCGTCATTAAACAGGGCCGGATCCACAGTCCCCGCAATCGTGCCCACCTCAACATTGTTCACAATGCGCAGCGCCGGCCGAAGCAGGTAATGGCTCTGGCCACTGGGCTTGGTGAGCGCCTTGCGCAGGTCGACATCGATCGTGAAATCGGCCCGCCCACCGGCGGGAACGGTAAAGCCGGATACCAGTTGCAGGAACCGGTTGTCAGCCCCTGCCTGCTGGCCGGGAACGAGCAAATCGAAAACGCCGCCTGTATCTTCCTCTACCTCAGAACTGGGCGAGCCTCCCTGCACAAAAAGACGCACGTAATTGTAATCACCCGCAGGCAGAGTAGTAACGCCCAGCAGAGACTCGGCATTGCTGCCTGTCAGATCAAGCAGATTCTCTATGGTTACCGCCGGATCGAGCTCAATGGTAACTTTTGAACCCTCTTTGGGTTTGAGCTCGATACGGTCAAAGGTGACGCGCACCCGGCTAACGTTATCTGCCGGGGCATCGGTTATGGCAAGGCTGGCTTCGCCCGTGGCAGGGGCATCAGGGGAGTCACTACCCCCGCCATTGCAGCCCGCCAGAGGCAGAGTCAGTAACAGCATCGAAACTACACAGGCTATCCCGGTTTTCATATCACACCCTCTTTTTTACGTGAAAGCTTTCAGGGTATGACAATGGCACTTGGGGAAATCGCGGTGTGAGTGGGAAAATTCCCGAAACTAGGCCGCAGCCCGCGCTTCGACCAACCTGTTATTGGGTCTGATTGAACTTGGCCAGCTGTTCGGCAGAGGCCTCTTTCTGATATTTC
>JBFHCW010000390.1:0-2075 GCA_041585035.1 Litorivivens sp. | reverse complement strand
TGGCGGCACCAATGAAATCCAGCGGGATATTATTTCGGCAGCGGGCCTGTGGATGCCCCGCGCGACACGCTAAGCGAGGACAGATAAATGAATTTTGGATTCAGCGAAGAACAACGTGACGTGCAAAACCTGGCGCGGCAGATTTTTACCGATCTGGTGTCTCCGGAAACGCTCAAGGCCAGCGACGATTATGCGGGCGAGCGCTTTGATGAAGCCCTCTGGGGCAAGCTGGCAGAAGCTGGTCTGCTGGGCGTTGCTATCGACGAAGCCTTCGGCGGTATGGGCTTTGGTTTTATGGAGCTTGGATTGCTGGTCGAAGAGGTGGGTCGCAGCATAGCGCCCGCGCCGGTGATCCCGGCCTTGGTGTCCGGTGCACTGCCGATTCAAAAGTTTGGCAGCGATGAGCAAAAGCAGCGTTTATTGCCGGGGGTGGTGTCTGGCAAAACTTTGCTGACGGCCGCACTGATGGAAAAATTCAATGAGAATCCTGCCAGCCCGCGACTGACTTCGGCGGTTGCGAAAGACGGTGGTTACAGTGTTTCTGGCATCAAACTGTGTGTGCCCTTTGCGCATCGCGCCGAGCGCATGATTGTCTCAGCGAAAACTGAAGGCGGTGTTGTTGTGCTGCTGGTTGACCCGAAGGCGCAAGGGGTCACGTTGAATGAAATGAAAGTGACAACCTTTGAGCCGCAATACGAAGTGGTTCTCAAAGACGTCACCGTCGCTGTCGACGATGTGCTGGCGCAGGCGGATCAGGGGGCGAGCGTGATGCAATGGCTGGCCGAGTGCACAACCGCAGCACTGTGTACTCATCAGGTGGGTGTCACCGATTGCGCCATGCGTATGACGGCCAGCTACACCGCGGAGCGCAAGCAGTTTGGTGTGCCAATAGCGACTTTTCAGGCGGTCGGCCACCGGGCAGCCAATTGCTTTATCGATGTCGAGTGCCTGCGATTGAATGCCTATCAGGCGGTCAGCCGTCTGGCCAATGGCCTCAGCGCCACCAACGAAGTGCAGATTGCCAAAATCTGGGCGGGTGATGTGGGTCACCGGGTCAGTTATGCCTCTCAGCACTTGCACGGCGGCATGGGGATTGATCGTGACTACCCGCTCTGGCGCTACTGCACCTGGATGCGTCACAACGAGATGATGCTGGGCAGTTCAGCCAAGAACCTGGCAGCGCTGGGCAAGCGTGTGGCGGCGGGTGAGGCCTACTGCCAATAAGCCCTTTGGCGGCATGCCTGAAGGCAGGCGTGCCGCCACTCTCCCTTCCAACCACGTCGCATTTCCCAAAGCTTTCCTTGCTCCCGTGCACGGCGCTGTGCTTCCATCGTGGTTTTTGAACCCGGACGGACATTCCCATGATGCGTAATTTCAGCGCGGCTTTTTTCCGCGGACTTATGGTGCTGCTGCCGGTGGTGATTTCAATCCAGATTACGATCTGGGTTTTCAAAACCATGGAATCCTGGCTGTCGGCGCCTCTCAAGGTTGTATTGGGCAGCGCCTATTTTCCCGGTATGGCGATCATTCTTATTGTGGTGTTCACGGCGCTGATTGGCTTCAGTTCCCGCTGGCCGGCGGCGGATTTCTTCTGGGGTTTGCCGGGGCGCATTCTTGAACGCCTTCCCGTACTCAAGCAGGTTTACGGCGCCCTGAAAGAAGTGATGGATATCATGGGCGGTAAAAAGTTTGCGGAAGAATCCGTGGTAATGGTGGAACTACCGGGCACCGAAACCAGCCTGATCGGCATTGTCACCGTCAACAAAAAAGGCAACGGCAACACCATTGCCAGTGAGCTGAAGGACGATGAAATTGCGGTGTATCTGCCGATGAGTTATCAGGTGGGTGGTTATACTCTGATTGTGCCGAAAAAATATACCCGGCCTCTGGATTTGAGCCCGGCCGACGCCCTGCAGCTGGTGTTAAGCGGTGGTGTGATTTCCGAAAAGCGCGATAAGCACTAAGCGCTGAGCGGCGTCGTTAGACGGTGCCTGACTCAGCTACCCTCACCGTGACGGCCGGCACCGCCAACAAACTTGGCTACCCCGTCGGCAAAACCGCGAGACTGAAGATAG
>JBFHCW010000389.1:0-2095 GCA_041585035.1 Litorivivens sp. | reverse complement strand
GCCGGTGTGTTTGTGGTGTGGGCGGTTACGGACAAAGCCGCCAAGCGCGGGAAGGGCATTTCCTGCTTTCTGGTGGAAAACGGTACCCCCGGCCTGGTGGTTGGCCCGGCCGAAGAAAAAATGGGGCAGAAGGCCTCACCGACGAACGCCGTGTATTTTGAGGATTGCCGGATCCCGGCCAGCGCCCTGATGGGTGAAGAAAATCGTGGTCTGCAGGTGGCGCTGGGCGAGCTGGCCGGCGGTCGTATCGGCATCGGCTCACTGGCTCTGGGTATCGGTCAGGCGGCGCTGGATTACGGTCGAGACTATATCAAGGAGCGCGAGCAGTTTGGTCAGCCCCTGTCGAATTTTCAGGGGCTGCAGTGGATGCTGGCCGACGGCTACACCGAAATGGAAGCGGCCCGACTTTTGCTGATGCAGGCGGCGTGTCTGAAAGAACAGGGCAAGCCCTTTGCGACTCAGGCTTCCATGGCGAAACTGTTTGCCACAGAGGCGGCTAACAAGGCCTGTTATACGGGCTTGCAGTTGCTGGGTGGCAATGGTTACAACCGCGAATATCCGCTGGAGCGCATGGCGCGGGATGTGCGTATTACCTCAATATACGAGGGCACCAGCGAAATACAGCGGTTGGTAATTTCCAGGGATGTGCTGAAGTAGGTGTGCGCCTGCCGGGCAGGCGCTATCAGGTTTGCTGAATCTGCTAGGCCACGCCCTTTAGCGTTCGGTTGATCCAACCCAGCAGGAACTTCGACTGGCTGCTGTCGCGATTCACAATCTCTGCGTAGCGAGCCACCTTGGCCATGGCGTAGCGATACAGAAAGTCTTCCGCGGGGAAGGCATTCAGTTTACCTAAGGTGACCGGCCCCAGAATGCCGTCGGCGCGGGTGTCGAGTATGCTTTGGGCGAGTTTGATTGCGGTGCCGGTGCCTGCGTTCACGGCAAAGTCGAAAAGGGTTTCGGCAATGCGTTGATCCTCGATATCGTCGCCGCGCAGGCGACTCCAGAACTCGTCCCGGTAAAATGCTTTTACACAGTCTACGAGGGCTGGGTTATGGAGGTCGTTCGCGTCGATATACTGCCAGCCTGACCAGTGCGGATGATAGCGCCGGGCGACGCCGGCGTAGGTGGTGCCGCCGCGATCTCCTGTGACGCTGTGAAGCAGGTAGCCACCCTCATTGCGAATCATTTCCTCGTAGGCGGGTTCGAACAGGGCCATTGTGGTTCTCGTTTTATTGTTGTTTCCAAAAAGATACACCCGCTGTTCACTAGAGGTCAAAAATCACGTAGCGCTATGACTTGCGTACCACTAAGCTGAGAGCAATCTAGAAGGGGAGGTCGCATGGAGCTGTCGCTTGCGTTGGTGGTTATTCTGGTCAGTGGCATTCTTTGTCAATGGTTGGCCTGGCGCCTGAAAATACCGGCCATCGTTCTGCTGGCTACGGCGGGCCTTATTTTGGGGCCAGTGTCCGGCTGGGTGCGGCCAGCGGTAGACTTCGGGCCAAGCCTTAATGCCGTTATCCAGCTGTTTGTGGCAGTGATCCTGTTCGAGGGGGGCTTGAACCTGCAGCTTCACGAACTGCGTGAAGCCGGGCGGGTGGTGCGCCGACTTATCTCGGTCGGGGTTGTGGTGGCCTGGGTGCTGGGTTCGCTGACGGCGCATTTTGTCGGGGGGCTGGGCTGGCCTGTGGCCTTGCTGCTGGGAGCGATACTGGTGGTCACCGGGCCGACCGTTATTATGCCGCTCCTGAAACACGCCAATCTCAATCGTCGTACCGCGTCCTATTTAAAGTGGGAGGGCATCATCAACGATCCGCTGGGCGTGATGCTGGCGGTAATTGTCTACCAGTACTTTCTTTACTCCGGTGAGGCGGGTGATCTTGGCCATGCACTCTATAGCATGGCGGAAGCTGTGGTTATCGCAGCGCTGGTCGGCGGGGGTGGTGGCTATCTGCTAGGACAAGGCTTTCGCCATGGCTGGGTGCCGGAGTACCTTAAGGCGCCCATGATCATTGCCGTTGCGCTGGGCGTCTATGCCCTGTCGCATTTGGTATTGCATGAGTCCGGTTTGCTGGCAGTCACGGTGATGGGTGTGATG
>JBFHCW010000388.1:0-2096 GCA_041585035.1 Litorivivens sp. | reverse complement strand
TTTGGGGGCCTGTCTTTGGGCTGCCGCTGCCGGCTTGCAGGGGCGCCAATTTTCGGGGGCGCCATTATGTCAAAAAAGCCGGGCCAGCGCTAACCCTGCCTTAGTGGGGTTGTTCGCGGCCAGAGTTCCCCAGCAATGCGTTGACATCAGACTCGCTAAAGCTGTAAAAACGGTTGCAAAATTCACAGTTAACGTCGATCACCGACCGCTCTTTGAGAATGTCCCGCAGCTCGTCCGCGCCCAGTGAAAGCAGCGCATTCTCCAGCCGCTCGCGGCTGCAAGTGCATTGAAACTGAACGGTTTTTTGAGGGTGCAGGCGAAGGCTTTCCTCGTGATAGAGGCGGTAGAGCAGGGTTTCCCTGGGCAGGGTAAGCAGCTCTTCCTTGGTAAGGGTGGCAGCCATATGGCTGAGGTGCTGCCACTGTGAACTATTACCGTCACCGGGTAATTGCTGTAACAGAAAGCCGCTGGCGCGCTGGCCATCGCTGTGCAGCCAGAGCCGGGTTTCCAATTGTTCGCTTTGCTTGAAATAGGCTTCGAGGCTGGAGGCGAGGCTGTTGCCGTCGAGCATGACGATACCCCGGTAGGGCTCGCCGTTGCGCGGCTGAATGGTCAGCACCAGCTGGCCGTTAGTAAAAAGCTGGCTGAAGTCGGCGCTGGTGGCTTCCTGAGCCTGACGAGCGATGGCGCGGAAGCTTTGCGTATTGGTGGCTTCGGCCATGATCAGCGGAATCTCGCCTTCGCTGCGAATTTGCAGGGTAAGGATGCCGTCAAATTTGATGGTTTCCGCCAACAGGCAGGCGGCGGCGCATAGCTCTCCCAGCAGCTCTGCCACTACTGGCGGGTAGTGATGAACCGCGAGCAGGTCCTGATAGCTGGTATCGAGCAATACGTGCTCTCCGCGCACGGCGCAGTCATCGAAGGTAAAGCGGCTGATGGTGTCCGCGCAACTGTGTTTGGTCATAGTTTGGGTTCGGTAAAAGTCTGTGTCAGGTCTGTTGTTTAAAGCGGTGAATCTGGCGGCGTTGTTTCTTGTTGGGGCGTTCGCGGCTGATCAGGTCAGCGCCGGGACCAAAGGCCTTGCGCTGAGCGGCGCGGGCCTCTCGCTGCTTGATGCTGTCTTCGGTTTCGCGGTAGAGAAGCTGTGCTTCAGGCGCGCCCCGGCGCTGGTCGGACAGGGCCTGTACTTCCACGGTTTTGGCGTCCCAGCCCTGGCGCAGGGTAAGGGTGGCGCCGAGTTCGACCTCTTTGCTAACTTTGCAGCGTTCACCGTTGTAGTGAACCTTTCCGCCTTCGATGGCCTGCTTGGCGAGACTGCGGGTTTTGAAAAAACGCGCCGCCCAGAGCCATTTGTCCAGGCGCACCTTTGGGGCTTCGGTCATGGAGCGGGCAGGAGTTCGTCAAAGTGATGAATGGCCGGGAAGGCCAGATTGTCGCGAATGGCCTGCTTGCTGTCGGGTTGACGCAGGGTCAGCAGGTGGGCAATGCCGAAATCGGCGGCGGCCTGCAACACGCTGGCATTATCGTCTACCAGCAAGGTGCGCTTCTCATCAAAGGGCGCCTCTTCGCTGAGTTTCAGCCAAAACTGCGGATCTTCCTTGGCCGCGGAAAACTGGTGGGAAATGACGATCCGGTCTATCCAGCGATCCAGGCCGGTGCGCTCCATCTTGATATCGAGACTATGCTGGTGAGCGTTGGTGACCAGCCAGACTTCTCGGTGGGAGTCGCTCAGCCATTGCAGGAACTCTTCGACATAGGGACGGATGGCGATCAGGTGATGGACTTCGCGCTTCAGGGTTGGAATGTCGAGTTTCAGCTCCTCAGACCAGTAATCCAGACAATACCAGTTCAGGGTGCCCTGCTTGGCGGTGATCTGCGCAATCAACGTTTCGCGCGTGCTGTCCAGCGGCGTACCGTGAATTTCGCTGTAACGCAGCGGCAAATGTTGAGTCCAGAAATAGTTGTCGAAATGGAGGTCGAGCAAGGTGCCGTCCATATCGAGCATGACGGTATCGATGTCCTGCCAGTTAATCATGGGCTGGATGCTGTCCGGTTTGGGTGTAACAGGAATTCTAGCACCGCAGATAAGGTGGGGA
>JBFHCW010000387.1:0-2110 GCA_041585035.1 Litorivivens sp. | reverse complement strand
GACTCTGCTGCACACCGCGCCAGCCCAGTTCCTCACCGATTATCAGTACAAACAGATCAGCACAGTGGCAAGCAGTAAAACCAACCCGCGTAAGCGTCCAAGTAGCATACTCATTCCTTGCTTAAAAAATCATAAACAAGCCCAGTGCCATTACGACACCAATCAAAGGGATGACTACCGTCAATGCCGCGAGAGGCCAGTACGCCGCCTGATGTGTTTCACCACAAATGGCGCGAATAGTTGTCACCACATAGCCATTATGCGGCAAGGAATCCAGTGCCCCGGAAGATATTGATACGATGCGGTGTAACTCTTCGGGGTCAACGCCCTGATCCAGATAATGCTGGCCTACCAGGGGCAGGGCGATGGCCTGTCCGCCTGAGGCTGAGCCGGTTAATCCGGCGATCACGCTGACCGCAATTGCAGCGCCGATTAATTCATTACCGGGGATTTGAGTCATCACCTCAACCGTGGTCTGGAACGCTTCTGTGGCTTTGGCGATGGATCCAAATCCGACAACTGCAGCGGTGTTACCGATAGCCAGTAGCGCGCCGGTCGTACCTAAATTAACCGCTTGCGGCAGGTTGTGAAAGTGTCTGAAGTTAATTGCCATAATGGCCAGCACACCGCCGCCCAGAGCTACAATCAGTGCCAGCTGTGCCAGTGCTTCGTGCAGTAGAAATGACAGTACCAGCACCACCAGTAACGGGATCACGCCGGTCATGGGGTGTGGGTAGTCACGCTCAGGGATCTCCGGGTCCGAGGCGCGCGCCTCAAAGTGTTCGCCGTTGGCAACCGCGCCCGTGATCATGCGTTTCAGCCACCAGTAGCCAAAGGTGGCCATGAAGACCGCCACCACCAGACTCACTTCCCAGGCGGCAAACGGCGAAGTGCCTAAATACTTGATGGGGATCCAGTTCTGAATTTCCGGTGAGCCGGCAGAAGTCATGGTAAAGGTCACGGAGCCAAACGCCATGGTGGCGGGAATGAAACGCCGCGGCAGATTAGCATCCTTAAACAGGCTCAGCGCCATGGGATAGACCGAAAATGCCACGATGAACACGCTCACGCCGCCGTAGGTCAGAATGGCGCAGGCCAGAACGACGGCCAAAACCGCCTGATGATAACCGAGGCGGTTAACGATCCAGCGCGCCACGGAGTCGGCAGCCCCGGTGTCTTCCATGAATTTGCCAAACAATGCGCCGAGCAAAAACATAAAAAACCACGAAGCGATAAAGCCGGTAAAGCCCTGCATGTAGGTAGCAACAAAATTGGATTCGCCGATAAAAACCGGCAGGCCGCTGGTCAGCGCCACGATCAGCGCACACAAAGGTGCCGCAATAAACAGGTTCATCCCACGGATGGTGAGGATAATCAACAGCGCCAGGCCACTGACCAACCCGAGTAAACTAAGCATAGATGTTTACCTTATTCTTTGATTCATTTTTTTTATTTTCACGTCGATTTCTACGACACAACTCTAAGCTCTTTACCTTATTCAGTTGCATGCGGCGATGACTCATATCGTCCATCGCAAGTGATTCTGGCTCCCCTGACACGAGATCTAGCTTCGCCCCCGTGCCTATTCATCACTGGCGTACAATGTCACCGCCTTTCATGACAAAGCTCACCTGCTCGATGTTTTTCATATCGTCGATCGGTGATTTCGGTGTCGCCACAATATCGGCCTGTTTGCCCACTTTAAGGCTACCGATCTGGTCTTCCAGACCCAGTAGTTCGGCGCTATTGATTGTGCCCATCTGCAGCACGTACCACTCGTCGTCGAGAATCTTGTTCATGGCATCGAACTCGCGAATCGCCAGGTGCATGGGGAAAATCGGGTCAGACCCCAGCGCCATCTTTACCTTGTACTTGTAGGCATTCTTGATCGCCTCCACGTGTGCATCGGCCACCAGCTGCGCCTTGCCTAAGTTATTGGAGGTAATTGAGCCCTGATGGCCCCGTTCCAGAATCCAATCGAGCACATAGCGGGTCGGCACCAGGACGACGCCTTTTTTGGCCATCAGTTTCAGGGTCGAAGGTTGCAGCAAGGTGCCGTGCTCAATGGAATCAAAACCGGCATTGATCGCGCCCACAGCGCCGGCATCGG
>JBFHCW010000386.1:0-2117 GCA_041585035.1 Litorivivens sp. | reverse complement strand
GGTTATCAACGACACCCAGTTTGATGTGGACGCCGATGGCTGGTTTGAGCTGCGCTTGGGGGGCGAGCCCGCCGACCGCAACTGGTTGCCTTTACCAGAGGGCGCATCGCGCATTACCACGCGCCACTATTTTGAGCACGAGCAATGCGGCGCGGGCGATCCAGCTCTGGAGCCTACGCTGTATATCGAGGCGCTGAATCCGGGGCGGCCGCCGCAGGTTCCCAGCGATGTGTCGATTGCTGAGGGTATTCGACGCGTGGTGGGTTTTGTACGCAGCCGCACGTTGGGTATGCCGCCCATGGCCAACGCGGAACAGCCGCCTTTTGTGTCGTTAACACCCAATGCATTTCCTGCACCGGTGGTACCGGGCGACTTCGGGCTGTCTGCTTTTGATGCCCACTATTCGATGGCGCCGTACTACCTTGAACCGCATCAGGCGCTGGTGATTACCGGGCGCTGGCCGGAGTGTCGCTTTGGCAGTCTGGATTTATGGACGCGCCATCAGCAGACCTATGATTACTGCAACCGCCCGGTGTCTCTCAATCGCGCGCAAACGCAGCTGGAGGCGGACGGCAGCTTCAGAATGATCATTGCCCATGAAGATCCGGGTATGCCGAACTGGATCGATACCGAAGGTCGCGTACTGGGCTTGATGTTCTGGCGCTTCTTTCTGGTGGAAGGCGAGGTCGAGACGCCGCAAGCAGAGGTCGTGGATCTGGCCTCTTTGCGCTGAACCGCTTGCAAGCAAATGCGGGCACCGAGCCCGCAGTCGTTCAGATTTCTTTTCTTACCCCAATGACGCTTTGGTACTGATCGTATTCGCTGTTACCAATCCACTGCGCGTACCGGAAATAGGCTGACCACCCGTGACTGAATTGCAACACGGTACTCAGGCTCGCCTGAAAATAGCTTTGATCTGGATCTTCCCCTTTGATCTCAAAGACTGAGTCTGAAGTGTCACTGACAAAGCCAGCTTTAATGCGCTCGTCTTCGCGGTCAAACTCGCGGAAATAGATCAGGCTGGCCTGAAGGCTGAGTACGCCCCAGTCGGTCGTGAAGGGCAGTTGCGTGTCACCGCCTACCGAGAGTAGAGAGGAGGTCTGGGTATACGCTTTGTAGCGCATGGCAAGCCCGCTGTTGTTGTCATCGTCTTCGCTATAGCTGTCGGTTTTGGTTCGCGAATACTGGTAGGAAACTTGCGGGGTGAAAGTAGCGCGGCCGGAAGTATAGTGGCGACCAGCGCGAAGCTGGAGCATTTGAAAATCTCCGCCGACCTCGGCAGAAGTGTTAACTCGAATATGAGATGTTCTGGATCCCGGCTGGAAAACACCATTGCGTTCGAAGTCGTGATTGATGTCGCCGTATCCAATCGCGCTGTCTATGAACCAGCCGCCAGCATCTGCATAGCTGACAAAGCCTGTCAGGTTTAGCGCATCGCTTTCATAGCGGCCAGCGCGTGATTGTTCGGGAAAAGCCCCCTGCGGTTGCAGGGCTTCAAACGCCAGGTCACTGCGCTTAAGCGACAGAATAACCCCAGACACCAGTGCATCGTCGTGACGATAATCAAACGTTATGGCTAATTGTTCCGTGTCGGTGGTGTAGGCTCGCTCACCGTTAGTGCCATCGCGATTCTCGGATTTGATTTCCCCAGCCCCAATCTGCACTGAGATACTCAGGGGGCCAATTTTTGTAAGTTGCGAACTCGAAAGCGTTTGATCACTTTGGTCGCTGAGCAAGGCCGCATCGCCCGCACTGAGCATATGGCCGGGCGTGAGTGATGACTCGCTGTCGCCAGAGAGGTTGGCGGATTCGGTCGTGCAGCGAGATTCAAAGTTGCTTCCCGTTGGCGCGTTATTACAGGCTTGTTGGTAGAAAGCTTCAAAATCCGGGTTAGCTGCCAGAGCAGTTTGTCCAAGAAGTGTCAGTGCGATACTGGCAAGTGAAAGCCGGATTGACGGTGAAAGTGATTTGTTTCGAAACATATCAAACCCCCGCTATTGTTTTTATTTACGCTTTAAAAATAAACGACTTTCAGCAAATGGCAATATTGACGTGAGTTGGCTGCGCCGAACGTTACACTGGTTCCATCAGCTTGAGTTATCGGCTTGGCCTATCGG
>JBFHCW010000385.1:0-2125 GCA_041585035.1 Litorivivens sp. | reverse complement strand
TAACGAAAAGCTCGATGCGAACTTTATCGGCATACCCAAAGAACCAGTGGGGCTCTCGAATGATCATCGACCGAAGTTTGGGCCGCCTAACTATAAAAAGGCTGAGATCGAGATTGGTGCGGGTTCGGTTGTAGAGATTCGTTTGAAATGAAGGCTGGTGCGCGGCTTTGCTACCTTGCCGAACTTTAGCATTTTGTTTCGCCCTGCTGGCCGAGTTACTTGTATTTTCTCGTCGAAAAATAAGTAGGTCGCCAGCTGGCGAAACCGGCGCAAAAATCAGACACCAAAACCATTCAACTCAAACGCCCGGCAATCTACCCCTCAATCTCCACTAGCACCTCACCTGGCGTAACCCGATCGCCCTTAACCACATGAATCGCCGTCACCGTGCCATCAATGGTCGCCTGCACCTCGGCCTCCATCTTCATGGCCTCTGTCACCAATACTGGCTGCCCGGCCTTGATCTCATCTCCGACACTTACCAATACCTCAACAATATTGCCGGGCATACCGGTCGTAACATGCCCCGGTTTGCTGGCCTGCAAGCGGCCGCTAGAGCCTTCCGCCTGATATTCGTTCAGAGATTCAAATACTACTTCCTGCGGCACACCATCGAGGGTCATATAGAAATGGCGCTTGCTCTGCCCCTTCACACCGACTCCGGTAATTTCTACCTGATAACTCTCACCGTGAACGTCAATGATGAATTCCGTGGGAGTACCGCCCACCGCAGCGGCCTGACCGCCCGCCTGCTCAGGCGGCAGCAGCACTTCCGGCTCCAGCGTGCCCGCCGCACGCTGCTCGAGGAAGGTTTTGCCGAGATCCGGGAACATGGCGTAGGTAAGGACGTCTTCTTCGCTGTTAGCCAATTCACCAAGGTCGGTGCGCAGTTTGTCCAGCTCGGGCGGCAGCAGATCTGCGGGACGGACATCAATCAGGTCTTCACTGCCAACGGCCTTGCGGCGCAACTCTTCATCCACTGCCGCCGGCGCTTTACCGTAGTGCCCCATCAGGTAGCGTTTTACTTCATTGGTGATGGTTTTGTAGCGCGCGCCTGCCAGAACATTCATCACGGCCTGAGTACCGACGATCTGGGAAGTCGGCGTGACCAGCGGCGGAAAACCAAGATCTTCACGCACCCGGGGAATTTCCGCAAAAACCTCATCAATCCGATTCAGGGCGCCCTGCTCTTTGAGCTGATTGGCGAGATTCGACATCATGCCACCCGGCACCTGATTGATCTGGACTGACACGTCCTCGCGGGTAAACTCGCTTTCGAACTGGTGGTATTTTTTTCGCACCTCCCAGAAATGGCGCGCGATCTCGTTGAGCAATTGCAAATCCAGCCCGGTGTCGTACTCGGTGCCTTTTAAGGCGGCTACCATGGATTCGGTGGCCGGATGGCTGGTGCCGTTGGCAAATGCGGAAATCGAGGTGTCGATATGATCGACACCGTTTTCAATGGCCTTGAGCTGGCACAAAGGCGCCAGGCCTGAGGTGTTATGGCTGTGCAGGAAGATTGGCAAATCCAGCTCGGCCTTCAGCGCGCGGATCAGATCACCTGTGGCAAAGGGCGTCAGCAGGCCCGCCATATCCTTGATCGCAATAGAGTCACAGCCCATCGCTGCCATGGCTTTGGCCTGCTCGACAAAAGCTTCAACCGTATGCACCGGACTGGTGGTGTAACAGAGCGTACCCTGGGCGTGCTTGCCGCTTTTCTTGACCGCCTTGATTGCAGTTTCCACGTTGCGAACATCGTTCATCGCGTCAAATACGCGGAATACATCAATGCCGTTTTCGGCAGATTTCGCAACGAAGGCCTCAACCACATCATCCGCATAGTGGCGATAGCCCAGCAGGTTCTGGCCGCGCAGCAACATCTGCAGGCGCGTATTGGGCAGGGCTTCGCGCAGCTGGCGCAACCGCTCCCAGGGGTCCTCTTTCAAAAAGCGCACACAGGCGTCAAAGGTTGCGCCGCCCCATACCTCCAGCGACCAGAAACCCACCCTATCCAGTTTGTCACAGACCGGCAGCATGTCTTCGGTGCGAAGACGGGTCGCGATCAGTGACTGGTGACCGTCGCGCAGAACCACATCGGTGATTTGTACGGGCTTACTCATAGCTC
>JBFHCW010000384.1:0-2127 GCA_041585035.1 Litorivivens sp. | reverse complement strand
GCAATGGCTTAAAAAACCATCGAGGTTTGGAATCGCAGGCTTTGGTGCACTGATCACAATGGGTCCTCTTGGAAAGGTTTTCTCAAATTATTCGACCTATTATGCCGTGTGGAACCTCCAATGGCGACCCCTGCGAGCTTTACGGAGCTTGTGGTAGGATGCGTTTCTCAAAAAATGTCGCAATAGGGTTATCGAATGGAAGCTACCGTTAAGTGGAAGGACGGTGTCAGTTTCGAAGCAGAGTCCGGTTCTGGGCATACTGTGGTCATGGATGGACCTCCGGACCTCGGGGGTCGCAACCTGGGACCGCGTCCCATGGAGATGCTGATTATGGGGATGGGGGGCTGCGCGTCTTTTGATGTGCTCACCATACTGCAGAAGTCGCGGCAAAACGTCACTGGCTGCGAAGCGTGCATTAGTGCAGAGCGTGCCGACGCGGTGCCTGCGGTATTTACCAAAATCCATATGACGTTCAAGGTAAGCGGCGATGGCCTCAAGGAATCGCTGGTCAAACGCGCGGTTGCCCTGTCTGCTGAAAAATACTGCTCCGCCTCCATCATGATGGAAAAGGCCGGCGTGGCAGTGACCCACAGCTACGAGATTGTGCCGGCATGACAGCCAAGCGGCCTCCGCCTACCGCCGGCCTGCGGCATATCGCGCTCTTTGTGGAGCGCTATGAAGAGACCCTGGCGTTTTATCAAAACCTGATGGGAATGGCCCTTGAGTGGCAACCCGACGCCGATAACAGCTACCTCTGTTCCGGCAATGACAATCTGGCTTTACATCGCTATAAAGGGGCGGCCCGTGATCCGGCGACACAGCGACTCGATCACATCGGTTTTATTATCGATACGATGGACGGCGTTGATGAGTGGTTCGCGTTTCTGAAGGCCGAGGGTGTGAAGACGCTGTCTGAACCTCGCACCCATCGCGACGGGGCGCGCAGTTTTTACTGCCTTGATCCCGACGGCAATACGGTGCAGATCATCTATCACCCACCGATCAGCGGCCAGCAGTTTACCCGCCCATAATCCAGCGTGTTCGACAGTGCGTCAGATGTAATAGGTCGAGCGCGTCATGACCTTTGATGCCAGCGTCATAGCCTCTTTGATGCCGGGCGCAAAATCCTGACCACCTGCTTCAATGGCCTTGCTGGCGTGGGCTGATTCGTCCTCCAGCATCTGCTGTAGAATTGCCCGCGACTTGCGGTCTTCGGGTGGCAGCTGTGTCAGATGGTCGCGCAGGTGCTTGCAGACCTGCTCTTCCGTAGCCGCCACAAAGCCCAGGCTGATTTTGTCACCCAAGGTTCCGGCAAGTGCGCCAAGGGTGAATGAGGCGGCATAGAACGCCGGGTTCAGGCGACTGGTATGGCTGCCCAGTTCCTTGAGTCGTTGCTCGCACCAGGCCAGATGGTCCACTTCTTCGTCCGCCGAGTGCTGCATGGCCTCGCGCACGGCGGGGTCTTTAGCGGTGAGTGCCTGGCCATGGTAGAGCGCCTGGGCGCAGACTTCGCCGGTGTGATTGATCCGCATCAGCCCCGTGGTATGGCGGGGGCTGTCGTCGAGCAGGGCGTCGGTGCAGGTATCGGCGGGATTGCTGCGGCGCGGGCTGGCGCTGCCCGGCACCAGTGTTTTAAGGCCTCGGTCGAGTGATATGACCAGGTTGTCAATCAGTGAAAATCTGCGGTTCATGGGGTTCTCCTTGCAGGCCATTTTACCGGAAAACCGTCGACTGAGTCTGTTCGGCGGGCGTCTCTGTCGTTTCCAGTAGTTCGACGATGAGGCGTTTAAGGGTTTGTCCGGCTGACGGGCGCGCCATGACTCGAAATGGCGCGTGCGCTGTCGCCGGTAATTCCCGGCTACTCTCTTGAAGGAAAATAGTGGCGGGCGGCGGCAATTGGCTCGCGCTGGCCTCTTCGTGCAGGCGGTGATTCAGACTGATGGGCTTGTCGATGGTATCGCTGATTAGCACGATGTCGATCGGGGTCTTGAACAGGCACTGATTGCGGCTCAGGGCAATCGCCTGTTGCCGTGTGTGTGCGACAAAGCAGATCATCCCCCACTGTTCGCAAAGCTTTTTCTGTTGCATCGCAAAGGTGCGATTGGGTTCGACAATCAGAATGCGCCG
>JBFHCW010000383.1:0-2133 GCA_041585035.1 Litorivivens sp. | reverse complement strand
GCGCTGCGACACGCTTGGTCTTGCGCCGACAATAATAAGGCCGCAGCGCTCGGCGACCGGCAAGGGCACCAGGTCACTACTTGCCGTTACATCATCGAATGCGGATGCCGAGCGACGACCTGCAAGGCAGCCATCTAACCCATAGCTCCAGCCGTGGAATTTACAGGTCAGACGCTTTGCCTCACCGCAACCAGCTGCGACCGGCGCACCACGATGGGCGCAGGCATTCAGGAAGGCCCGCAGCGAGCCGTCCTCGAGCCGTGTAACCAGTACCGGTATATGGAGCACCGCTGCCGTGAGATACGTATTCGGGCCGGGAAGTTCGCCGGAAAAGGCAATTACCTGGGGAGTGTCCAGAAAGAGCTGTTCACGCTCTTGCTGAAACCTCTCGGTCGACAAAAACTCTTCAGCAGGTATCACCATCGACTGTGGAGCAAGGTCAGTTGTGCCGGCAGCGAGATGTTGTAACATGCGCTTTATGAGCTGACGGTTTTCTTCTGGCGTCATGGGTATCCCTGATTGAGCAGCAGTCTTGTTATAAGGTGGCATTTCCCCTGTAGATTACAGCTTAAACGAAAAGCCCGAAACTCCCGTTCACGCCACCTACAGTAATTCACCATCTCACTGACCACCACAACTCTTCAAATAAGGCTAAAAGCGATGGGCGAGTTTTATCTTAAACACGAATACTGGCTGGCCTTTTCCCAGCTATTTCTCGCCATGCTGGGCATGGGGGCGACGCTGAAGGTCAGGGATTTCGTCACGGTCACCAAGAAGCCCAAGGCGATGCTCTGCGGGCTTGGCATGCAAATCGTGCTGGTACCGCTGGCTACGTTTCTTATTCTGGTCAGTCTGGATATCAACCCCGGAGTAGCGATCGGACTGGCGATCATCGCGGCGATTCCCGGCGGCACAACCTCTAATATCTATACCTTTTTTGCCAAGGGCCATGTCGCCCTGTCGATTGCGGTTACCGCGATAACCACGGTGGCGTGTCTTTTAACGGTTCCGCTAGTACTGCGCTTACTTATCAGCGAATACATACCGCCAGATTTCAGCTTGCCTGTCGGGCAGATAGCACGGGAGACACTGACGGCCATTCTCATTCCGCTGGCCTTGGGCATGGTGATCTATGCCCAACTGCCACGCTACAACCTGCAAATCGCCAAATGGTCGATACGCATCAGCTTGGCGATTATTGTGGTGATTGTCCTTGGGGCCGCAAGCTCCGGCCGCTTGGACTGGAATGCCTTTGGCAGCAGCAATGCAATGATTCTGGTTGGGTTTACCCTGCTGCTGATGTTGATGGGGCTGCTCATTCCCCGCCTGCTGGGGCTATCGCGGCAGGATACCGTCGCCATCGGCATGGAGGTGTCAGTTCGCAACGTAAATCTGGCGGTATTAATCATCGCCTCGATCTTTCCGGCCAGCAATGCGGATGTGGCCGCGCTCGGAAGCATGGCTCTGTTCACTGCACTGGCTTATGGTGCCCTGATGATGACGCCCGCGGTGATTCTGATAGCCGGCAATCGCATCGTGGAAAAGCGATCTTCTGGCGTTGAAAGCCCTCCCTGAACCACTCAAACCAAGCCGCCCTTCTGGCGCTCAGCCGCGCGTCAGACCTTGCTGTCGCTTCGATCTTAGCGCTAATCGTGAAACTTACCACTCGCTGCAATGGAGAATGCGTGAATGCTGTCTTACTGTAGTGAGTCGCACAAACAGTAACCCTGGCTTTGAAACAGCCAACTTTACCCACCACTTATAGGGGGTTAGACGGAGGGTTTTAATCGTGGATATTTTTGCCGGCGGCATACTTGGTTTATTGATATTGATTGCAGATATCTGGGCTATTTTAAACATCGCGCAGTCTCGCGTAGAAACCATTAACAAGCTGATCTGGATTGTGTTGATACTCATTTTGCCCATCATCGGCTTGATCATCTGGTGGTTGGCCGGGCCCAGGGAGGGACAGGCATAGCAAGCAATTGTACTTACGCCTGACACATTATGAGTGAACTCCCCGATATCCGCTGGACCCTGGTCTACTACCACCTGCTGCAATTAGCGGTGGCCTATATTCTCGCTCTGCCGATCGGCTGGGATCGTGAAGCGGGTTCCCGCGGCGTGGGTTTG
>JBFHCW010000382.1:0-2144 GCA_041585035.1 Litorivivens sp. | reverse complement strand
CTGTTCCTGCTGGGTTTCAAATCCCGCATGAAACAGGGTTGAGCTGGACGCGTCTATATCGCTAACGCCCTGACTGTTGTAGCTGCGAAAGCCGGCAATATTGGTAATGCGCCCTTCAAGGAAGTTCACATCCCGCGCGTATTCAACAATGCCCTGATTCCAGTAGTTGTCGAAGTAGCCGGTTTCGTTGATGGAAAATTTAAAATCATCGCGATCAAAGCGTCCACGGTTTTGCCCCGCCGGACCATCGCCTTCGGCATCGCCTCGCTCAAAGCGCAATATTAGATCCGAGTATTCATCCAGATCGATAACAAAGACCGGACGAATTAAGCGGGTGCGAGCATCACCATGACTGTCATCACCAAACTCATTGTCGTGCCAGCCCTCATCTTCATTTAAATACACCGACAGTTTAGCTTTAAGCTTGTCTGTCATGGGGCCGGATACCGAGGCCGAGTAGTAACGGTTAAGGCCGGTTTCCACCGCGAATTTAGCACTGCCGGCAAACTCTTCACCCGGCAGCTTGGTTCTGACCAGCACAGCACCGCCGGTTACGTTACGCCCGAACAACACACCTTGCGGTCCGCGCAGCACTTCGATCCCTTCCAGATCGAACATATCGAACACGACGCCGCCATTGACACCCAGATACATACCGTCAACGAACACGCCCACGGTAGGATCAATAGAGGGAATGGAACTGTTAATACCCAAACCGCGAATCGCGAAGTTGGCCGTGCCTTTGGTTGTGCCCACATCTTCCAACGCCACGTTGGGCATGGAATAGCTTAGACCTTTCAAGTCGCGCACCTTGAGCGCTTCGAGTTGGTCGCCGCCGTAGGCGGTAATGGCAATGGAGGTATCTTGAACCTCCTGAGCGGACGATTTTTTCTGTGCGGTTACCAGTACTTCTTCCAACAGGGTTTGAGAGGCCCTTTGAGCCTGAACAGAAAAGGGGAGCGAGCATAACAAGACGAGTGCCGTCAGTCGGGATCTGCGCATGGTTTTCTCCGGTTCAACCAGGTTTATCGTTATTCAACCATCGATACAACTGCTAACTGCTTCTGGATCAGGCACCATGCCAGAGCATGCTGCAAAAACAGGTCTGCACCAAAAAAATGCAGCTCCGCTTGTAACTGACTGTAGTACAAAGATAGGAATAGGAAAGGCGGTTCTGTGAAATAGCCCACAAATACCGCAAACCTGCCGCCGCGCTCAGGGGGGACTGCTACCCACAACCCACATGGCAAAAAACTGGTTATGGCCACCGTAGGCGTGCCCCATGGCTTTGCGGGCATCTGCCACCTGATGCTCACCCGCCATGCCACGCACCTGCAGGGCGGCTTCGGCAAAACGGATCATCCCCGAGGCACCAATGGGGTTGGAGCTGAGTACGCCGCCGCTGCAGTTCCAGGGAATGTCGCCACCGTCGAGATGCGTGGCGCCACTTGCCGTCAGTTTCCAGCCTTCGCCCTCTTCGGCAAAGCCGAGATTCTCCAGCCAGATTGGCTCAAACCAGCTGAACGGCACGTAGATTTCCGCGCAATCCAGCTCCTTGCGCGGGTTGCCGATACCGGCTTTTTGATAAAGCTCTTTGGCACACTCCCGACCCGCCGCCGGATTGACCTCATTGCGCCAGGGGTAAAAAGAAGGCTCCGAACGCATACTGGTGGCATGCACCCAGGCCGGAGGGTTGGCGGAGCTGCCCGTGCACTTGCCGTTGACCATCACCATGGCACAGGCGCCATCGGATGAGGGGCAGGCTTCGAGAAAGCGCACCGGCTCCCACAGCATGGGGCTTTCCTTAACCTGCTCCAGGGTGATGTCCGGCAACTGCAATTGGGCGCGGGGGTTGCGGCAGGCGTGCTGGCGATCTTTCACGGCTACCTGACAACCAATATCTTCGGGTGCCTTGCTGAGCCGCAGGTAATCCCGGATAACCGGGGCAAACATGCCACCGGCCCCGGAATTGAAATGCGGCCGAAAAGGCGTGGACGGCGACAGCGCCCACTGGGCATTCGATTCCGACTGCTTTTCAAAGGTGACCGTCAGCACCCGCTGAAACTGGCCACTGCGAATATGCTGGGCCGCCACGATGGCGGTTGAACCGCCGACGCTGCCAGCAGTATGCACCCGGATCACCG
>JBFHCW010000381.1:0-2148 GCA_041585035.1 Litorivivens sp. | reverse complement strand
GCCAAAGGTGGTGGTCAGTCCCAGTAGCGGCAGCTAAGTGGCGTTAGGTAAACTATAGAGGCGGCTGAGGCCGCCTTTTTTATGGGCGGCCTTTTGATGGGCATCCCGCATTAGTTGTAAGGCAGCTGGCTAGCGTGGTGGAATTGCCTCTCTGGAATCTGTGATAGAGAGCGCTGTGCGCAAAATCATCCACTGTGATTGTGATTGTTTCTACGCCTCGGTTGAGATGCGTGACGATCCCGCTTTGCGCGGCATACCGCTGGCAGTCGGTGGCACCAGTGATCGGCGCGGTGTTATCGCGACCTGCAACTATGAGGCGCGCTCCTATGGGGTGCGTTCTGCGATGCCCTCGGCGCACGCCATGCGTCTTTGTCCGTCGCTTGTGGTGATCCCCCCCAATTTCGAAAAATATCGCGCGGCGGCTTATCAGGTGCGGGAGATTTTTCATCGCTTTACCGACCTTGTGGAGCCGCTATCGCTGGATGAGGCCTATCTCGATGTCAGTGATTCGCAGCACTTTCAGGGCAGCGCCACCCTGATTGCGCGAGCTATTCGGGAGGCGGTCAGTCAGGAGGTGGGTATCACCATTTCCGCGGGAGTGGCGCCCAACAAGTTTCTCGCAAAAGTTGCCAGCGACTGGGACAAGCCCGATGGGCTGACCACGATCACGCCGGATCAGGTGGAAGCCTTTGTGTCGGCGCTACCCGTGCGACGCATACACGGTGTCGGGCCTGCCATGCAAAAAAAACTGCTGGAAAAGGGCATAGAGCGCTGCGGTGACATTCTGAGCTGGTCAAAACTGGAGCTGGCTCAGGCCTTTGGCTCCATGGGGGAAACCCTCTACCGCTATGCCCGTGGCGAAGACAAACGGCCGGTCGCCAATAACCGCGAACGCAAATCACTGAGCGTTGAGCGCACCTACGCCGATGACCTGATCAACCGCCGCGCCTGTCAGAATCAATTGCCGAAGCTGATGGCGATGCTGGAAGAGCGGCTGGCCAAACTGAGTCGGCGCGGTGCCATTACCGGGCATTTCGTCAAACTGAAAAGCAAGGATTTTGAAACGACAACGGTCGACCGGCAGCTGACCGGCGGGTTGGAGCACAGCGAATTTGCCGACATGATGGATGAGGCCTGGGGCCGATTTAAAAAGCCGGTGCGCCTGCTTGGCGTTGGCCTGCGCTTCCATGCCGACCGCATGAGCAGTGATCAGCAGCTTCGTTTGTTTGACTGAGACGCTGCCGCCTGCCGCCTCAGCCGGCGGTCTAGTGAATACGGCCTTACAAAACGGTCACATACCCTGTTAGGGTCGGGGGCATAATCAGTTAAAACACTGGAGCCTCGCAATGTCAGCCGGTCAATCCTCTGCACCCGAAGCCTTGCTGGAAGCCGAGTTTGAACTCGGTTTTACCTATTCCCGCACCCTGGGACCCGTGATTGGTACCTGCTTTGCCGCACTGGCACATCACCGTTTTCTGGGCATAAAACGCAGCGATGGCAGCGTGCTGTTTCCGCCGCTGGAATATGACCCGGAAACCGCTGAAAGTCTCTCGGAGTGGGTGGAGCTGGGTGATACCGGCACCGTGGAAGGCTATTGCTGGGTGAAGCAGCCCCGCGACAAACACAACGAACTGGCGCCTTTTGCCTGGGCGCTGATCAAACTCGATGGCGCCGATACGCCCTTTCTGCACAAGGTGCGGGTGCCGGATGAATCCGTGATGTGCCCGGGCTTGCGGGTCAAGCCGCTCTGGGTTGCCGAACCTCAGGGCGATATTACGGACATAGTCGCTTTTGTGCCGGCTTCGGAGGTTAACTCATGACCTCCCGCTCACGCCTGGATATCCCCGAACCCAAAGAAATGGTGGAGCGGCCCGTGTACTTAAGGTACCGCTATCGAGCCAATCCCCAAAGCAACCGTTTTCTCCACGCTATCAGGCAAGGCGTCATTCTCGGTGTCAGGTCCAAAGGCAGTGGCAAGGTACTGGTGCCGCCGCCCGGAGTGTGTCCTGAAACAGGTACGCTCACGCCAGACGAGATGATTGCGCTCTCGAATAATGGAACGGTGCTTAGCTACACCATCGTGCATCTGCCGATACCCAACAGCAAACTCAAGCCTCCTTTTGTGGTGGCCAATATTCTGCTGGACGG
>JBFHCW010000380.1:0-2149 GCA_041585035.1 Litorivivens sp. | reverse complement strand
GTCGTAGCGGCGCATCAGCAGCATGATCTCGCTCTGACCAAAGCCCTGGTGTATCGCATTGATCCCGAAACGCTGTTTGAAGGGTTCGCGAATGGCATCCGGCATGGGCACCATCTGGGCGCTGCGCACCGGATTGTCGGCATCACTGGCCTGCGGCGGTGCATTCCATAAAAACATATGCATCGCGCCCAGCGTAAACACGTGGGTCGCCTGATAAAACCGGGTTCGTTCCCAGAAAGTGGTCGCTGAAAATGCCGGGTCCATCGCGCAGGTGGTGCCGGTGACCAGCGCCGGATAAATACCGGTCACCCAGGCCGCGGAGTTATAGAGCGGCAGGCAGTTGTAGGCCACATCGCCAAGACCAACCCCGCCCATTTCGGCGGCGCTTAAGGCGCTGCGCACCCAGGCGTTGTGACTCTGCATGACACCCTTGGATTTACCTGTGGTGCCGGACGTCCACATGATGGATGCGGTATCGCCGTAGGCAATCGAAGGAGCCTTGAATTCGGCGTCAGAAAGAAGCTCCTCGCACGTCGCCCCTAAAACGATAACCGGCGCGGCAACCGTTACTTCCTCCAGCCTTGATTGAAAGGCCGTGCCCGTTACCACCAGCGAGGGCGCGCTGTCGTTGAGGGTTTCGGCCAGCCACTGACCGCGATAATCCGTGTTTACCGGAATCCAGTGAATACCCGCCAGATTGGCGGCCAGCGCCAGCAGAACAAAGTCGGGACTGGAAGACAGATACAGACACAAGCGGTCACCCGCCCCCAGACCTTGCGCCTGCAATCCGGCTGCGAGGCGCTGGGCCGTGGCGTAGGCCTCGGCATAGGTGATCCGTCGATCGTCTGCAACCAGAAAATCTGTTGCCGGACACTCCTGGGCGAAGTGCGCCAGTATGTTGCCCAGCACCCGGTTGTCGTTAACGCCGTAGTCGGGCATCCCCATCACACCGCCTCCGTATAAAACTGCTTGGCCCATTTCCGGTAGCGGGCGATGGGGCCATCACCATCGCAGAGCTGCGGCGACGGTTCATAGCGTTTGTTTTCCCAGATAAAGGCGTCGTCGGTTAGCTGGCGGTTGACCTCTTTATTAAAGGCCGCGCCGATGCGATCGATTTTCGGATCGCGGTCGGGGTTTTTATAGGACACATGAAAGAACTGAATCACCGTTTCGTCATCCACCGGCACATTGGTGGTCAGCATGCAGACATCAATCAAGGTCTGGTAGCGCACTTCCGCCCAACCGAAGCCGACACTGGTGCTTTTCAGAGTCCCCTCGACCGGGCCGCCGGAACTGGGAAAGGTCTGGGTGCTTTCCATAATCATAAAGTGATCGCGAAACTCGAAGTTGCCGTATTCGGCTTCGCCAGGGTGCCCGTGCACGGTCATAAAGTGGGCGCCGTCAGCGGTGTTCTCTCCCATCTCCTGAATACAGGTTTTGATGGTGTGGGCGGTGGAAATCGGTTTGACATAGGCCGGATCATCCAGCTCTGCGACAAAGGGCAGTTCGTAAAGTGGCGCAATACCGTCAGGGTGGTACCAGGCCATGACCACCCCGTGACGGATCGCCAGCGGGTAGGTTCGCACGCAGGCTTTCTCATTCAGGCGTTTGGCGTAGGGGATTTCAATTACCTTACCGGCACCATTAAACACCCAGTGGTGAAAGGGGCATTTGATCCCCTCACCCACCACTTCACCGCCGGCCCCGAAGTTGGCGCCAAGATGGGGGCAGTAGGCATCTTGCAAATGCAATTCACCCGACTCGGTTCGCCACAGCACCAGGTCGCGACCGAAATAACGCACCGGCTTGATCTCACCCGACGCCACCTCGTCATCAAAGGCGACGTGAAACCATCCGTAGGGAATGGGAAAAGGGAAACGCTTTTCGCGGGCAAGAATCTGGCTCATACGGGCTCCGAACAGGCTTTGATTGACACAACTGTCAGTCAGAATAGATTCTGCTAGAATAGGTGTCAATGAATTCCCGGTAATGTCGCCATGACAGCTCTAAACAAACGCGCCCAGCAACGGGCCGAAACCCGACAAGCCATTCTCGATGCCGCCGTGGAGGCCTTTGCCAGTCTCGGCTACGACGGCACTAATTTCCGGGAAATTACTCAACGCTGCAACGCGGATAGGCCCCTTATCCT
>JBFHCW010000379.1:0-2158 GCA_041585035.1 Litorivivens sp. | reverse complement strand
TCACTGCGCATGATTTCCTTGATAAAGGCATGCCCGGTTTTACTCTGCACCGCCGTGGAATGATTGCTTTCCACCAGCTCGCGGGTATTCCAGACCAGTCGCGGGTCGTGCACGACTTTTTCGCCGGGGTGATCGAGCAGGAAGCTCTCGGCCAGCAGCCCCACTACGTAGTAACCTTCGATAAAGCGGCCGTTTTCGTCAAAAAAGAAACAGCGATCGAAATCTCCGTCCCAGGCGATCCCCATATCGGCTTTTTCGGCCAGCACCGCATCGATGGTGGGCTGACGGTTTTCTTCCAGCAGTGGGTTCGGCACCCCGTTAGGGAAGTTGCCGTCAGGCTGATGATGCACTTTCACAAAGCTGAAGGGCAGCCGACTCTCAATGGCATCAATGACCGCACCGGCGCCACCGTTACCCGCATTGACCACAATCTTCAGCGGTTTGAGCCCGGCAACGTCGACGTAGCTCATCAGATGATCAAGATAGGCCTCCTGCGACGCAAACGCCTCGTACGAGCCCGCCTGTGCAGGCGTTGAAAACTCACCCTTCTCAGCGCAGGCCTTGATATCGAACAAGCCCGAATCACCGCTGATCGGTTTTGACTCTTCCCGCACAAACTTCATGCCGTTGTAGTCTTTCGGGTTGTGGCTGGCGGTCACCGCAATGCCGCCACCAAATTTGCCGTAGCTGGTGGCGAAGTAAATTTCTTCGGTGCCGCACTGGCCGATATCAAAGACATCCACCCCCGACTCGCGCAGCCCCTTTACCAGCGCCATCTTGATGGCCTCGCTGCTCAGACGAATGTCGTGCCCCACGACGACCGAACCGGGTTGAATAACCTCTGCGTAGGCGCGACCGATACGATAGGCCACGTCCTCATTCAGTTGATCCGGCACACGACCGCGCACGTCATAGGCTTTAAAACAGGTAATTGCTTGCATCGTTAAGCGCCGTTACTTCTGATAGTAGTGTTCATAAACATAATTCGTCGCTTCCACAAAACCCGGCACACTGCCGCAGTCAAAGCGTCGCCCTTCAAACTTGTAGGCCATAACACAGCCTTCGGCCGCCTGCGTATTCAGGGCATCGGTAATCTGCACTTCGCCATTTTTACCCGGCGCGGTGTTGCGCAGAATATCGAAGATATCCGGCGTCAGAATATAGCGCCCGATCACCGCCAGATTGGAAGGCGCTTCATCGACAGCCGGTTTTTCCACCATGCTCTCGACCCGAAAGAGCCCTTTATTCAGCTCGGTGCCAACAATAACCCCGTACTTGTCGACCTCGTCTTTGGGTACTTCCATCACCGCCACAATACTGCAGCGAAATTGCTTGTAGAGTTTGACCATCTGCGCCATGACGCTGTCACCGCCGTTGTTCAGACACAGGTCGTCAGACAGGATCACGCCGAAGGCGTCCTGGTTGCCCACCAGCACTTCGCCGGTGAGGATTGCATGACCCAAACCCTTCATTTCCCGCTGGCGGGTCATGGAAAAGGTGGCGGAGCTTATGACCTCGCGGATGGATTCCAGATAGACCTCTTTGGAGGTCCCGGATATCTGATGCTCAAGCTCATAACTGGTATCAAAGTGATCGGCGATGGCCCGCTTGCCGCGTCCGGTCACCAGCGCAATGTCGGTCAGCCCGGCGTTGATCGCTTCTTCCACCCCGTACTGCACCAGCGGCTTATTGACGATCGGCAGCATTTCTTTGGGCATGGATTTGGTCGCAGGCAAAAAGCGGGTACCGTAGCCCGCCACGGGGAAAAGACACTTCTTCAAGATAAACTCCTACTGATTACTCGCTGCGGCCGTAAACATCCTCGAACCGCACAATGTCATCTTCACCCAGATAGCTACCGGTCTGCACCTCAATCAACTCCAGCGGAATCACGCCGGGGTTGCTGAGGCGATGTTTGGTTCCCAGCGGGATGTACGTCGACTGATCTTCCGACAGAATCATGGTTTCTTCGCCCCGCACCACCTCAGCAGTGCCTTTAACGACCACCCAGTGTTCCGCGCGGTGGTGATGCATCTGCAAGGACAGGCGCTCACCGGGCTTAACAATAATGCGCTTGACCTGAAACTGGTCGCCCTCAACCAGGGATTCATAGCTGCCCCAGGGGCGGTAAACCCGGTACTGGTGCTTGGCCTCATCG
>JBFHCW010000378.1:0-2165 GCA_041585035.1 Litorivivens sp. | reverse complement strand
TCAGGCGCCGCAATTCCAGTTCCGATGCCTCACCATCCATTAGCGCCGACAGGGATTCCCGAAGATCGTTGCTCATGCCATTACCTCGCTGCCACCCATCTGGGCTTTGACTTTTTCATCTACCGCTTCCCGCGCCCGGAAAATCCGCGAACGCACCGTTCCCACCGGGCAATCCATTACATCGGCAATGTCTTCATAACTCAGCCCGTCGAATTCACGCAAGGTCAAGGCGGTGCGTAAATCTTCAGGCAGCGCCTGTATCGCCGTATCGACAACCGCTTTCAATTCATTCCCAAACAGCACATTTTCCGGGTTGTCGGTGTCGCGCAAGCCATCTGCGCCGTCATAAAATTCGGCATCACCAACATCGACATCAATACTGGGGGGTCGCCGGCTGCGGCTGACCAGGTAGTTCTTGGCGGTGTTGATTGCAATACGGTAGAGCCAAGTGTAGAACGCACTCTCACCGCGAAACTTGGGCAAGGCCCGGTAAGCCTTGATAAACGCTTCCTGAGCCACATCCTGAATTTCATCACTGTCTTTAACATAGCGCGATATCAGGCCAAAAATCTTGTGCTGGTACTTGAGCACCAGCATATCGTAGGCACGCTGATCGCCCCGCTTGACGCGCTCGACCAGTTGCTTATCGCTTACTTCAGCACGATCCACAATCACGCCACTCCTGATTGTGACCGTCTGTTACGGTGATAGACCACGCAGTACCCCATTAGTTCGCAGATCAAGCCTGCTTTTTTCTTTCCCGGAAGAATTATTGCCGGAATTGGCCGAATTAGGCATAACCAGTATACTCTGCCCGCAGGCAGAACGCCGCAAATGGTATCGACGCAGCTCACCCAAGGCAATCCATGACTTCCAGTTATACCCATGACGTGCTGGTAATCGGCAGCGGCGCCGCTGGCCTGACCCTGGCCCTCCGGCTTGCCGACCAGGCCCGTATCGCCGTAATCTGCAAGGGCGAGCTGAATCAAGGCTCCACCTATTATGCACAGGGCGGCATCGCAGCCGTTCTGGACGAAGAAGACACCGAAGACGATCACGTCACCGACACCCTCGCTGCCGGCGCCGACCTGTGCCACAACGACACAGTGCGCTTTACGGTCGCCAACAGCCGGGAAAGTATCGAGTGGCTGGTGTCACAGGGGGTCGAATTCAGTCGCTACCCCAATGAAAACGGCTTTCACCTGACCCGGGAAGGTGGCCATAGCCACCGGCGCATCATCCACGCCGCGGACGCCACCGGTCGGGCCGTGTCAGAAGCCCTGACCAATCAAGCCCTGCAAAAGCCCGACATCGAAATTTTCCGGAATCATGTAGCAGTTGATCTGGTAGTGCGCAATGGCCAATGTCTCGGCGCCTATGTCTATGACCGGGAATCGGAGCACGTACGCCTGTTCCGGGCGAAATTCGTGGTACTTGCCTCGGGTGGCGCCAGCAAGGCCTACCTTTACACCAGCAACCCGGACGGTGCCTCCGGCGACGGCATCGCCATGGCCTGGCGCGCGGGCTGCCGGGTGGCCAATATGGAGTTCAACCAGTTCCACCCGACCTGCCTGTACCACCCCAAAGCCAAGTCCTTCCTGATCACCGAGGCAATTCGCGGCGAAGGCGGTCGCTTGCTATTGCCCAATGGTCAGCGCTTTATGCACCGCTACGATGAGCGCGGCGAACTGGCGCCGCGGGATATCGTCGCCCGGGCGATCGACCACGAAATGAAGCGCCTCGGTTCCGACTGTGTGTATCTGGACATCAGCCACAAGTCCGCAGAATTCATCCTGCATCACTTCCCGACAGTCAAAGCCCGCTGTCTGGAGCTGGGGATAGATATTACCCGCGAGCCCATTCCCGTGGTCCCCGCCGCCCACTACACCTGCGGCGGTGTGATGGTGGACCACCGGGGACAAACCGATGTCAGCAACCTGTTTGCCATCGGTGAAACCTCCTTTACCGGCCTGCACGGCGCCAACCGCATGGCCAGCAACTCCTTGCTCGAATGCATCGTATTTGGACGTTCAGCCGCCGACGCCATCAGCCAGCGACTGGCGGAAAAATTGCCCGACATTCACATCGCAGACTGGGATGAGTCGCAGGTAACCGACTCCGACGAAGACGTTGTCATCTCCCACAACTGGGATGAGCTGCGCCGC
>JBFHCW010000377.1:0-2170 GCA_041585035.1 Litorivivens sp. | reverse complement strand
TTTGACATGTCAATCTCCTATGAAGCCTTGAGCTTTCTATGTTCGTCACTCATAGCCTTAAGTAGCCGGTCGATAACCATGCCGGGCTGATCCTGATTCTTCCTGAAGCGTTCAAGCTCTGCCATCAGTGTGGCAGCCCATGGATGGTCGCACCCTAGCATGCAGAGTAATTCAGCACGCGCCAGCCACTCTCTCGGGTATGCTTTCAAGTCGTTGAAAAAAGCCTGTAAACCGGATTCGGTAAGCCCGCCCTGCCATTGCCAGGTATTGAGTTGCTGGTAAAGTGCCATTACTCCGGATTCTGACTGCCAGCCTTTATCGGGCGTGCTTTCTCGGGATGGCTTGGCATACAGCGGAAATTTTTCCCGATCCGCTGCGCCGCCGAAAACCGAGTGAATTTGATCGCCAATCGCCATGTCATAGCGACCCCAACCGGGATCAAACAGCAACTCTCCCTTAGGACCTAGCACCGTACAGTGAGAAAACGTAAAGAGTACATTGCGATGATTGCGGCGCTCGATCTTGTCCAAAACACCGCGCACAGTTATCCCGGATACGAAATCCAGTGAAACGCTTGTGCCCTTCTTGATACCCTTTTCTGCCAATTCATCAACCGTGTAAAGAGAGAGACATTGGGTCAGATTTTGAACGAGGCCGATGGGCGAACCGAAGCCGTTAGGATGGTCATCTATGCCCTGCCCGTCCAACGCTTGGTTCTGACAGGCAAGCTGGGTTGGCCCTTCCGTTGCCATATAGACCGCGTTACCCATGGCATCCGTCACGATCGATTTCAAGCGCCCACTGACCTGTAATCCCGAGGAATACTCGGCGGTAACAACAGATTTAGACTCCATTGCCTTGCGCAGTGCCTGGGTACCTCCTATGCGGAAAGCCATGCCCTGGCTGAACTGCTCTAGAACCTGTGATAGATGGCGGCAACTGGTGGTAACGAACAGTTGTGGTTGTTGTTTGGTGATATCGTAATCGGTTTCGATACAGTCAACCGTTAAAGGCAATTTGCGCACTACGGTATCGTCCAGAGAACTCGCGCTTTCACCCAGCGAGGACAGCAACCCGGCGCCAAACAGATAATAGTTATCAGGCTCGCCAACCAGACCGTACTCCACGGTCCACCAGTGCAATCGCGACAGCAGCGCCGCTTCAGAGGGCTCTTTCTTGGCAGCCAAACTGGCAGACAGACGTCGTTCTGCGGCTTCAATCTCCTCGGCAGTTGCCGAAGTTGATTCTTTAACGATCGACAGGTGGCGGATGGCTTCGTAAACCTCGAAATCAGCGTTTGTTGCCAGCGCTTTCATCCCGATTTCGCCAAAAAACTGCAGATACTCTGCATAGTCATCATCTACGATGAACGGGGCATGCCCTGCGGCTTCGTGAACAATGTCCGGCGCTGGGGTATAGAGCAGGTGGTCGGCAGATCGCATGTCTTGCGCAATAGGCAAAATACGACGCGCCTGAAATTCCATAAAAATCGCTGGCGGAATAAAACCGTCGACCACTACCGCCGCCCACCCCAACTGAGCCAGCTTTTCATTCATGCCATCGATCATGGGGATGCGGTCCAGCGTTATGCCGGTTTTTTCAATCCCTTCCAGGTAGATTGGGTGGGCAGACTCTGACAATTGTTTCGTTAACATCCGCAACACAAATCGCCAGGTTGTCTGATCTTTGGGGGAGTATTGCGCGTAATCCTGCTCGCGTACGAATACCCGCAGGTGGGAAGGTAATTTGTCTATCAAGTCCCGATACGTCATATCCAGAGCCTCAGCCCCCAGTTGTCCGTGCTTCGAAAAATCCACATGGTGTGTCATCCCCAATCGATGTTGCAGATCACTAGAATCGAGGGAATGATCAGCCCTTCTCTACCACTTGATCAATCGCTCCAAAAATACTTTCGCCTTCACCATCGAGCATTTCGATCCGGATGCGGTCGCCAAAATGCATAAAGGACGTTTTTGGTGAGCCGTCAGAAAGCGTTTCAACCATCCGGACCTCGGCAATACAGGAATAACCCGCACCGCCCTCGCTGACCGGTCTGCCGGGGCCACCATCCAGTTTGTTGGAAACTGTACCGGACCCGATTATCGTGCCTGCGCACAAATTTCGCGTTTTTGCAGCGTGTGCGACCAGCTCCGGGAAAGAAAAGGTCATA
>JBFHCW010000376.1:0-2175 GCA_041585035.1 Litorivivens sp. | reverse complement strand
TTTTCAGTATACTTGCCCACCCTATTTCGCATCGATGACGGGCATCGATAGCCCCCGCCTCCGGCGATCCCGGACTAGGGGTACCGAAACTGATAAGAGGAGTTAACAGTGCTAGAAGCATATCGTAAGCATGTCGAGGAGCGCGCGGCCCAGGGCATCGTCCCCAAGCCCCTGAACGCCGAGCAAGTAGCAGGCCTGGTTGAGCTGCTCAAAAATCCGCCTGCCGGCGAAGAAGAAACACTGGTTGAGCTGATCTCAAACCGCGTGCCGCCGGGTGTTGACGAAGCCGCTTACGTCAAAGCTGGCTTTCTGTCTGCCATTGTTAAAGGCGAAGCGAACAGCCCTCTGATCAGTAAAGAACAAGCCGTTAAACTGCTGGGCAATATGCACGGCGGCTACAACATCTCCACCCTGGTGGAACTGCTGGACGACGCGGCCCTGGCTCCTCTGGCCGCCGAAGAGCTCAAGCACACTCTGCTGATGTTCGATGCCTTCCACGATGTGGAAGAAAAAGCCAAAGCCGGCAACGACCTGGCTAAAGGCGTTATGCAAAGCTGGGCGGACGGCGAGTGGTTCACCAACCGCGCCGAAGTCCCCGAAAGCATTGTAAAAACCGTATTTAAAGTCACCGGTGAAACCAACACCGACGACCTGTCACCGGCGCCCGACGCCTGGTCGCGCCCAGACATCCCGCTGCACGCGCTGGCGATGTACAAAATGGAACGCGACGGCATCAAGCCCGACGAGCAAGGCAAAATTGGTCCCCTGGCGCAAATTGCTGAGCTGGAGAAGAAAGGCCACCCCATCGCCATGGTCGGCGATGTAGTCGGTACCGGCTCCTCGCGTAAATCTGCCACTAACTCTGTGCTGTGGTTCTTCGGCGACGACATTCCTGGCGTCCCCAACAAGCGCGGCGGCGGTGTGTGTATCGGCGGTAAAGTTGCCCCGATCTTCTACAACACCATGGAAGATGCCGGCGCACTGGTATTTGAAGCCGACGTTGAACAGCTGAACATGGGTGACGTGATTGAAATTCGCCCCTACGACGGCGTAATCAAAAACGTCGAGACTGGCGAAACGCTGAGCACCTTCGAACTGAAGTCTGAAGTGCTGCTCGACGAAGTTCGCGCTGGCGGCCGTATCAACCTGATCATTGGTCGCGGTCTGACTACCAAAGCCCGCGAATCACTGGGTCTGGAGCCCTCCACCCTGTTCCGCGTGCCCTCGCAGCCCGCCGACACTGGCAAAGGCTTTACTCTCGCACAGAAAATGGTTGGCCGCGCCTGTGGCCTGCCCGAAGGTCAGGGCGTACGCCCCGGCACCTACTGCGAGCCGAAAATGACCACTGTGGGTTCTCAGGACACCACTGGCCCGATGACCCGCGACGAGCTGAAAGACCTGGCCTGCCTGGGCTTCTCTGCCGACCTCACCATGCAGTCTTTCTGCCACACAGCGGCCTACCCCAAGCCCGTTGATATCGATACCCAGCACAGCCTGCCGGACTTCATCATGACCCGCGGCGGTGTTTCCCTGCGCCCCGGCGACGGTATCATCCACAGCTGGTTGAACCGCATGCTGCTGCCGGACACGGTCGGTACCGGCGGTGACTCACACACCCGCTTCCCAATGGGTATCTCCTTCCCTGCCGGTTCTGGTTTGGTGGCGTTTGCTGCTGCCACAGGTGTTATGCCTCTGGATATGCCCGAGTCGGTGCTGGTGCGCTTTAAGGGTGAAATGCAGCCGGGTATCACCCTGCGCGATCTGGTTCACGCCATTCCTTACCAGGCGATCAAAGACGGCCACCTGACCGTTGAGAAGAAAGGCAAGAAGAACATCTTCTCTGGCCGCATTCTCGAGATCGAAGGCCTGGAAGGCCTGACCGTAGAGCAGGCCTTTGAACTGTCCGATGCCTCGGCCGAGCGCTCTGCTGCCGGCTGTACCATCAAACAGGGTATTGACGAAATCTCCGAGTACCTGCGCTCCAACATCACCCTGCTGCGCTGGATGGTCAGCGAAGGCTACGGTGACAAGCGTACCCTGGAGCGTCGCGCTCGCAAAATGGAAGAGTGGCTGGCCAACCCCAGCCTGCTGGAAGGCGATGCAGATGCCGAATACGCTGCAGTTATCGAAATCGACCTCGACCAGCTGACCGAGCCGGTTGTTTGCTGCCCGAAC
>JBFHCW010000375.1:0-2189 GCA_041585035.1 Litorivivens sp. | reverse complement strand
GCTGGTACTGGCACTTTGTTGATGTGGTGTGGATCTTCCTGATGCTGGTGGTTTACATCTTCTAAGGAAGTAACCGGCAGGTAGTTTCGAGAGGCCCGGGCACGGAAGTGCTTGGGCCTTTGTTTGTGCGGGAGAGCTCAGGGGTGATTAAGTACTCCGTCATTGCGCACCCAAAGCACTTCGTGGGGCATGCTAAGCAAAGCGAAGCAAACTCTTGAATGCGGTAGAGTCATGGGAGGTTGCTTCGTCGCTGCTCTCCTCGCAATGACGGAGCGATGGCATTAGACCCGAGGTTTAGTCCTCTGCCGGCACCAGCTTGTGCTGGTCCCAGGGTGCGCCAAACTCCAGTTGGCCACTCTGGATACCGTAGGCAATCAGGCCGAGTAAACTGCCGGCCAGAACCACGCGTATACCCAGGGCATACCACTGGCGCCGCTTGCCGTCACCCTGGTCTTGTACCAGGAAGGCGAGGCCGGAAAACAGGCTGATAACGACGCCGACAAACAGGATGGCAATGGCAATTTTGAGCCCCATGGTGATAATACCCCCGGTTGAAAGCGGGCAGTATACACAATCGACTTCGGCGCTCCTACGACGCGGCGGTGGCCGATGATGCGCGAACTCTGGTCGAGCAACTGGCCGCTGGCGGTGCTGGTATCCGCGGTGCTGCCAGTGTTGCTGGTGCTCGGGTTTTGGCAGCTGGAGCGTGCCGACAACAAACGCGATGTACTTGCGCGCCAGCAGGCCCAGGAGACCTTGCCGCCACTGATACTCGAGAGTGTGCGTGGCGATCTGCCGGAATTTCGCGCGGTCAGTGTGCGCGGTCGTTATGACACAGCGCGTTACTGGCTGCTGGAAAACCGCATTCATCAGGGGCGCTACGGCTTTGAAGTGATCAGCCCTTTTGTGCTCGCCAATGGCGAAACGGTATTGGTCCATCGGGGCTGGGTGCCGGGTGATCGGGGCCGCCGGACATTGCCCGAGATTGAAACGCCCGTCGGTGAGCTGTCCCTGAGCGGTAAGATCGACACCGGCAGTGCCAGTGGCTTTAGCCTGGGCGAAGAAGCGGCAACGGATACCTGGCCAAAGCGCCTGCAGTGGCTGACGACAGAGCGCGCCGAGCGGGAACTGGGGGCTGCCCTGCCCGATCTGTTATTGCGCCTGGAGCGCGGTGAGGCGGGCATGTTTGAGCCCACCTACAGCGCGGTGAATATGCCGCCGGAAAAACACACCGGTTATGCCGTGCAGTGGTTTGGCATGGCCGCCATCATCGTTATGCTGTTTGGCTGGCGATTGTGGCACCAATACAGATCCCAAGGAGATCGCAGTGAGCAATCCTGAAAACAGTTCACCCAAGTTGGTATTTTCCCTGATCGTCGGCATCCCGTTGCTGGTGATTGCCCTGTCTACCGTGGTCTACCAGATGGCCAATCGCGACATGCTGGCGCTGGGCACGGTCAACAATGGCACCCTGATTCAGCCGCCGCTGGACATCCAAACGCTGGAGCCGCGCTATCGCAGCGGTGAGACAGTGGCCTTTAATCAGCGGGACTCTCTGTGGCAGTTTGTCGTGGTCGGCGACGGCTATTGTGAAAGCACCTGTGAAGCTATGCTGTACCTGACCCGCCAAACCCACACCGCACTCGGCAAGAAAATGGGTCGCGTATCGCGGATGTATTTGAATACCTCCTCCGACTTCAGCCCGGCCTTTGAAAAACTGCTGATCGACGAGCATGAAAATCTCAGTTCGGCCTTTATCGACGCCGAGGCCTATCGCCAGTCGAAACTGCCATTGGGCGACGAAGCGCGCGGTTTTTACGTGGTTGATCCTAGGGGTTGGATCATGATGTTCTACCAGCTGCCGGATCTTGAGCAGGATACGCTGACCAGTACCGGCAAGTTGGTGATCAAGGATATGAAGCGCCTGTTGCGCTAACCGTTTGTTGGGGGAGACAAGCATGAATCAGTCAAAGCCGGGCTATCGCCTGACGCTGTTGGCCTGCGCCCTAGCGGTGCTTGTGGTGGGGCTGGGTGCCTTTACCCGTCTGGTGGATGCCGGCCTCGGCTGCCCGGACTGGCCCACCTGCTATGGGCATGTGTTGTGGCCTGCGAGCGACGATGAAATTGCGGCCGCCAATGCCCATCCGGATTTTGTCGACACGCCGGTCGAATCCCACAAGACCTGGCCT
>JBFHCW010000374.1:0-2195 GCA_041585035.1 Litorivivens sp. | reverse complement strand
ATATTCGCAGCGGCCGCGCGCGTATTGCCATTGTCGGCGCAGCCGAAGCACCGATCACGCCGGATGTCATCGATGGCTATGCCACCATGGGTGCGCTGGCCACCGATGCCGGTCTGATGAAGCTGGACGGGGTGAACGCCCTCGACGAGGCCGCTTATCGTCGCGCCTGCCGTCCCTTTGGCGATAACTGCGGTTTCACCCTGGCCGAGGCGTCCCAGTTTGTGGTGCTGATGGATGACGAGCTGGCGCTGGAGCTGGGGGCGAGTATTTACGGTTCGGTGCCCGACGTATTTATCAATGCCGACGGCTACAAGAAATCAATTTCGTCGCCGGGTGCGGGCAATTACCTCACCGTGGGCAAAGCCGCTTCGCTGGTTCGGGAGGTGTTGGGTGAGCGAGCCCTGCGAGAGCGCAGTTTTGTGCAGGCGCATGGCACGGGAACGCCCCAGAACCGGGTGACCGAATCGCATATTCTGAATGAGGTGGCCAAAGCCTTTGGTATTCAATCCTGGCCGGTGGCGGCCATAAAAGCCTATCTGGGCCATACCGTGGCCTCGGCCAGTGGTGATCAGCTGGTCACGACGCTGGGTGTATGGAGTGATGGCCTGTTACCGGGCATTGCCACCGTCAATGAATTTGCCGCTGACGTGCAGCAAACCAACCTCGGTCTGAGCCGCGAGCATCGTGAAATCGACGCGGATGCCGCGCTGCTGAATTCAAAGGGTTTTGGCGGTAACAACGCCACCGCGGCCGTCTTTTCACCAACGGCGACCCGCGCGCTGTTGCAAGCCCGTCACGGCAAGACAGCGCTGAGTGAATGGCAGCGCCGGGAAGCGCCGGTAGCGGCAACGGCGCGGGCCTATGATGAATCAGCCCTCGCCGGCCGTGCCGAGGTGAGTTACCGCTTCGATCACAATGTGCTCAAGGGCGAAGAGTTGGCTATCAGCGACACCAGCATCCGACTGCCGGGCTACGCCAATGCGGTCGACCTGATGATCGACACTCCCTATGCCAGCTGGCTCTCCTCGAAGTAGTAAACCGCTGACGATCCTCTCTGGGGCGGCATCCCGTCGCCCCTGAACGGCAACCCCGCCCGTTTTTTCTTAAAAATTGCTTAGGTGCCGCCACTTGGCAAGACAAGGCAGGGCTTTCATGGTTGAATGTCGCCCCGGGGGAGCAGTGGCAACATGGCCATCTGCAGGCAACAGCTTCTTTTTGGAGAGATGCATTGAAGAACGAAGCAAAAGCGCGGGTGGTCATTAATATGCCGCGTGAACAGGCCTGGATGAAATTGCGTGATTTAGGTCTGGCCCACAACTACGTACCGGGCATTATCAAAACCGAAATTACCACTGAAAAGAAAGAGGGCGTTGGCGCCAGTCGCAAAGTGTATCAAAGTGAAACCAAAGCGCTGGATGAAACAGTGGTCGAATGGAAGGAGGGCTACGGCTTTCTGATTCGCCTGCACAAGGGCGAGACCGGCAGTCAACCGCCTTTCAAGGAAGCCTTTTTTCGCTATCATATTGACGAGGCGGGTAACGGACAAACCGCGCTGACAACCTCCCTGATCTACACCATGCGCTGGGGCTGGTTTGGCGAGTTTCTGCAAAACCGCTTTCTTGCCGGTATCTTTCGCTCTGTCATCCGCGATGTGGCTATCAGTATGAAGGCCTACTATGAGAGCGGCGAGCCGACCACACCGGAGCGACTGAAACAGATCAAAGCCGACATGAAGCCCTGACCTTATGGATGCCTTGACACTTCTCCAGCAGCGCAATTCTGCGCCTAAACTGACCGAGCCGGGGCCCAGTCCTGACGAAATAAACACCCTGATTCGCGCCGCACTGCGTTCGCCGGATCATGCCCGGTTGCGCCCCTGGCGCTTTCTGCTGATCGAGGGTCAGGCGCGGTATGACCTGGGCAACGTGTTCGCGCGCGCCATGCTGCGCCGCAACCCGGAGGCCAGTGAAGCGGATCTGGACAAAGCCCGCAGCAAAGCGCTACGGGCACCGCTGATTATTGCGGTGGTTACGGTCTATAGCGAGCACCCCAAAGTACCCTTGATTGAACAGCAGCTCTCTGCCGGCTGCGCGGCTCACAGTATTTTGTTGGCCGCTGAGGCCCTGGGTTACGCCGGTATATGGCGCACGGGTGCAAATGCCTTCGACCCGGAGGTGTTGGCGGAGCTGAACCTT
>JBFHCW010000373.1:0-2220 GCA_041585035.1 Litorivivens sp. | reverse complement strand
TGCAACAGTTCACTGGCTACCACGCCTGCCAGTGCCAGCTCCTTGGCACTGTAATGCTGCTGCAGAACCACCCCGCGCCCTCCCAAACGACGCAGTGCACGCCAGGTAAAGCGGGGGATAGTTGCCAGATCGCGGGGAATATCCCGGCGGTGCTGCCAGTGACGTTTGGTCACCCCGCCCAGGGAATGAAAGTGCCGGGCACACACCTCAGGCACCCGCTGACGGGCCGCAGCGAAGTGGGCTTCCAGCAGCTGATTTAGCTGGGCATTCCACTGGTCGGCCTTCAGGTTTGTCAAAATACTTGGAGGATTGACGTCAGACATTCTCAATTGCGGGTCGGCGAGGGATCAGGCTAGACTGAACCCATATATTCAGGGAAAACATTCGATGACCTCTACTATACATCACCGTACGTGCAATCTGTGTGAAGCGATATGCGGTCTCGAAATTGAACACGACGGCGTACAGATTCTCAGCATTAAGGGCGACAAAAAGGACCCCTTCAGTCGCGGTCATATCTGCCCCAAGGCGGTTGCCCTCAAGGACATCCACGAAGACCCCGATCGCCTGCGACGGCCACTGAAAAAAGTGGATGGCCACTGGCAACCCATTGACTGGGATGAGGCGCTCGACGAAGTGGCCCAGCGCCTTGGTGCAGTGCAACACGCCCACGGGCATGACAGCGTCGGTGTCTATCTGGGCAACCCCAACGTGCACAACACGGGCTCCATGCTGTTCAGCCGCCACCTGCTGCACGCCCTGAAAACCCGCAACCGATTTTCTGCGACCTCGGTCGATCAGCTGCCCCACCACCTGATCGCTCACAAGCTATTCGGTCATCAGCTCAAAATTCCGGTGCCCGACATCGATCACTGCGATTATTTCCTGATTTTCGGCGCCAATCCAATGGCGTCCAATGGCAGCATTATGACGGTGCCGGATGTGCGCCATCGCTTAAAGGCCATTACCGAGCGCGGCGGCAAAATTGTGGTCGTCGATCCGCGTCGCAGCGAAACAGCCGAGGTTGCCAGTGAACACCTGTTTATCCGGCCCGGAACGGATGCCCTGCTTCTTGCAGCAATGATTCACGAGCTCTACGCCAGCGGCAAAGTTGAGTCCCATCGACTGCACGAAGCGACCGACGGCCTTGAGGGACTCGAGGCACAATTCTCGCCCTTCAGCCCCGAAGCGGTTGCCCAGGCCACCGGCATCAGCGCACTGGAAATCCGCCGTCTGGTCTGCGAGTTCAGCGCCGCGAAACACGCAGTCGCCTACGGGCGTATGGGCGTGTCGGTACAACCCTTCGGCACGCTGAGCCAGTACCTGATCATGCTGTTCAACCTGCTCTGCGGTCGGCTGGACGAAACCGGAGGCCTGATGTTTGCCCGCCCGGCGGTCGATACGCTTTCGGTAACCGGCCCCGGCAACTTTGACCGCAGCCGCAGCCGGGTCCGGCAGTTGCCCGCCTTTTCCGGCGAGTACCCGGTCGCCGCTCTCGCCGAGGAGATTCTCACCCCCGGCGACGGCCAGATCCGCGCACTGCTGACGGTGGCCGGCAACCCGGTGCTGTCGACGCCCAACGGCCGGCAACTGGACAAGGCCTTTGATCAGCTCGACTTTATGGTCTGCATCGACTTCTATTTAAACGAAACCACACGCCACGCGGATATTATTCTGCCGCCGGTGAGCCCACTGGAGCGCGAGCACTACGATGTGATCTTTCATCTGCTGGCGGTGCGCAACAGCACGCGCTACGCCGATGCCCTGTTTGAAAAGCCAGAAGACAGCTACCACGACTGGGAAATTTTTCTCGCGCTGGCCGATCGCCTGGCCCCGGCCCGCGGCCTGAAACAGAAATTCAACCAGATCAGCCGGCGCCTGCTGACACCCAAACGACTGCTCAATGCCTTGCTTAAGCGCGGCCCCTATAAACTCAGCCTGAAACAACTCCGGGCCAAACCCCACGGCATTGACCTTGGGCCACTGCAACCTCAGCTTCCCGCCGGATTAGCCCATCGCGACAAGCGCATTCACCTGCATACCGACTTCTTCCTGCAGGACCTGAAACGCTTGCAGGAGCTGTTAAACGACAGCGGTGACAGCGAGCAGATGCTGCTGATCGGGCGACGCCATGTGCGCAGCAACAACTCCTGGCTGCACAACAGCCAGCGCCTGGTTAAGGGCAAACCGCGCTGCACCGCCCAGATACATCCGCGCGAT
>JBFHCW010000372.1:0-2220 GCA_041585035.1 Litorivivens sp. | reverse complement strand
TTGGCGCTGATCTTCTCATTGACCTGCTCGCTAATCTTGCCCTGCAATTCAGCCACTTCCTGCTCATGCTTGAGCAACAGCAGGACTTTTTCCATGCGCCGCAGCAAGGGCAGGGTCTCGATAATCTCCTGCAGTTCATCGCCCTTGGCGCTGCTGGCAATAGCGGCGGCGAAGTCCACCAGCAGCGAGGGCTCGTTGGGACTGAAGCGCGACAGGTATTGTTTCAGCTCCTCGCTGTACAGCGGGTTGATGGCGAGCAGCTCCTTGATCGCCCGAATGATCGCCATCGCGTAGGCTTTCACTTCATCGTCATCGCGATCGCCAATGTTGTCCGGGTAGTCCACCTCAACAATGTAGGGCGGCTTGCGATTAATCCAGCGGCGAATGCGAAAGCGCTTCAGCCCCTGCACGACAATCTGGGCGGTGTCGCCCTCCTGATGGGCGTGATGGACCCGCACGGCGGTGCCGATGGCCGGCGCGGTCTCGGTATCCAGACTGGCCGGGTTGTCATCGCCGCAATAGAGCAGCCCCATCACGTGGTTCTGTTTATTGCCCACCTTTTCCAGGGTTTCCTGCCAGAGCTTCATCTCCAGCAGAATGGGCTGGATCTGGGCCGGAAAGAAGGGACGCTTGGGAACCGGCATCAGGTAGAGCACGGAAGGCAGCACCGAATCCGGTATGACCAGACCGGTAGCGCCGTCATTGACCATCTCGCCACCCAATACCGTGTTTGTGTCGTTTTTATCAGCCATAAGTCCCTCAGCATTTGCAAAGCCCGAACTGCCTATATGGGGCTGCCGCCGCAAAGCTCAACCCCTCGGTCATTCACGGGTCAGTTAGGTAAATGCACGTATTACAGAGCCACGTGACATAGACGTAGGATAAGCGCCATAGACGTTAAAGACGCTGAACAAAAAAGCAACACCGGGGGTAGGACAATGAACAAGGCACACGCAATGCAACGCGGCTTTTCACTGATAAACGGCATGATATCGCTGGGGATCATTGGCATCCTCTTTGGATCCGTCGTTCCCACCGTGACCGCGATCGTGCTGGACAACCGCGCTACCGCCGAAACCCAGGAAATTGCCAAGGCCTTCAAACTGGCCCGCTCTGCGGCTGTCACCCAGCGTGACACCGTGATTGTCAGCGCCAATGACGGCGACTGGTCTGCCGGTTTTAATATCTGGGTTGACCGCAACGACGACAAGAAGCTCGACGCCGAGGAACTTTTGTACACGGTGCCGAAGCTCGCAACCGACGCCCGGCTTTATGAGCGCAATGACCAGACCGAATTTCAGTTCGATCACCGGGGTTTCGCTCTGTCGCCAACCAAGCAATTGATCGCGTTTGACTACCTGGCCGAGGGCGGCTGCAGCTGGAACCACGAACTCAAGGTCAATTACACCGGCCGCACTAAAGTCAAGCCCACCGCGTGCCCCTGATCACACCTTCGCGCGGCTTCCCCTGCATGCACCCTCAATGCAGGTGCTTTCGGGAAGCCTCTTTTTCGACAACGCACAAAAAGCACACCTCGAGGTTAGCAAGCACTCACATTGAGGGCGGTTTATCTCGAAAAACGCAGGCGCGGTAGGGGTATCTACGAATGTTGGCACTGCCCACCACTAAGTACCATAACTCTACAAACTGAGACTTCAGATCAGAAACAGACCGGCCAGGAAACCAGGGGGTTACCATGAAAACGCAAACAAGCGCGCAAAAAGGCTTCACCTTAATCGAAATGCTCACAGCGATGGCCGTTGCCGCTATTCTGCTGGGCTCCGCCGGCCCGAACCTGTTTGACTTCATTGGATCGTCGCGCTCAGCGACCGAATACCGCTCGCTGCTGAAAGGCTTTCAACTGGCCCGCTCAGAGGCCATCAACCGCGGTGTCACCGTGACTGTAACCGCGAAAAGCGGTGCTGACTGGCACTCTGGCTTTCAGGTCTGGGTTGACGAAGACGGCGACGGTGTCATGGATGCCGGTGAAGACATTCTGGATTCCAGCGAGTTCGGCTCTGGCGCCACGCTGACAGAAGCCAACAACGTCGGTTCATTCAGCTACACGCCAGAAGGCTTTCTCGATGCGGTTACCGGCAGCCAGTTTTTGCTAACTTACCGCACAGAGTCTAAATGTACACGAGATAGAGACATCCGCTTGGTCTACACTGGGGTTATAAACGCCAGAGAACGAGTATGCGAATAAAAAGCCTGACGAAT
>JBFHCW010000371.1:0-2238 GCA_041585035.1 Litorivivens sp. | reverse complement strand
GTCGGTTCTCGTGATGGCCAGGACCGTTTATCGGGGGAGAGCGGTTGGCGTTGCGCGAAGCGGTTCAAAGCGGATACCGCGTTTGAAGCAGGTGAAAATCCATGCAAAAAGGCTCGATGGAGTTGCTTTGGAGCAGTTCCCATATCTCGGGTGGCAATGCCGAGTACGTCGAACAGATGTACGAAACATTCCTCACAGACCCCAATGCCGTGCCGGAGGCTTGGCGCAGCTATTTTGAACAACTCCCGCGCGTAACCGAACAGGTCGTCCGTGACATTCCTCATTCTCCGGTGCGCGAGCATTTCGCCAACCTGGCCAAGGTCAAGGTTCGCCCTTCTGCAGCCGCTGTCAGCCCCGTATCAGATCATGAACGCAAACAGGTCCGGGTAATTCAGCTGGTCAGCGCCTATCGTCAGCGCGGCCATCAGAAAGCCAGGCTCGATCCGTTGAACCTCTGGGAGCGGGCGCCGGTAGCAGACCTGGATCTCCATTATCATCAACTCAGCGACGCCGATCGCGATACGGTTTTTCAGACCGGCAGCCTGTATATCGGCAAGGATCAGGCAACGCTTGGTGAGATTCACGAAGCGCTGGAGCGCACCTACTGCGGTACAGTCGGCGCCGAGTTCATGCACATTGTGAACACGGAAGAGCGTCAGTGGATTCAGCAGCGTATGGAAAGTGTGCGCTCCCGGCCGGAATACGGTGCGGATGTTAAGCGCCATCTGCTGGAGCGTTTGACGGCGGCTGAAGGCCTGGAAAAATCGCTCGGTTCAAAGTTCCCGGGGACGAAGCGTTTCGGTCTGGAAGGCGGCGAAAGCCTGATTCCCATGATGGACGCCATGATTCAACGCGGCGGTGCCTACGGAACCAAAGAGATCGTGATCGGCATGGCCCACCGGGGCCGCCTGAACGTACTGGTCAATATACTGGGTAAAAACCCCGGTGAGCTGTTTGACGAGTTTGAAGGCAAGGCTCGCTATCAGGGGTCGGCCGACGTCAAATACCACCAGGGTTTCTCCTCGAACGTTATGACCAGTGGCGGCGAAGTGCATTTGGCACTGGCCTTTAACCCGTCCCACCTTGAAATTGTCTCTCCGGTGGTGGAAGGCTCCGTCCGAGCCCGTCAGGATCGCCGTGATGATGAGGTGGGCAACAGTGTAATGCCAATCGTGATGCACGGGGATGCGGCCTTTGCCGGGCAAGGGGTGGTCATGGAGACCTTCCAGATGTCCCAGACCCGGGCTTATCGCACCGGCGGCACAGTGCATATCGTCATCAACAACCAGGTGGGCTTCACCACCAGTTTCCAGGCCGATGCGCGCTCGACCGAGTACTGCACCGACGTGGCGAAAATGGTGCAGGCGCCGATTTTCCACGTGAACGGCGACGATCCTGAAGCGGTTCTATTTGTCAGTCAGCTGGCAGTCGATTTCCGTCAGGAATTCAAGAAAGACGTTGTTATCGACCTGATTTGCTACCGCCGCCGTGGACACAATGAGGCGGATGAGCCCTCTGGCACCCAGCCGCTGATGTACGCGCAGATTAAACAGCAGAAAACCTCACGCGAGTTGTATGCCACGGCGCTGATGGATCAGGGCGTTGTCGACAAGACAGAAGTCGAGGAAATCGAAACCGAATACCGTGCGGCGCTGGATGAAGGCAAGCACGTGGTAAAAAGCCTGGTGATGGAGCCGAATAGTGGCATGTTTGTCGACTGGCGGCCCTTTATCGGTCACGACTGGCAGGCGCCCGGTGATACCAGTTATGAGGAAAAGCGTCTTCGGGATCTGGCCAATAAGATCAACACCATACCCGAAGGTTTTTCCTTGCAACGGCAAGTAGCCAAGATCTATGAAGACCGGCGCAAGATGGCTGCGGGAGCTACGCCGATAAACTGGGGCTTTGCTGAAACTCTGGCCTACGCATCGCTGCTGGATCAGGACTACGCAGTGCGTCTTACCGGGCAGGATGTAGGGCGCGGTACCTTTTCTCACCGCCACGCGGTGCTGCACAGTCAGAAAGATGCCAGCACCTATATACCGCTCAAGCATGTGGCGGAAGATCAGCCACGCTTCACAATACACGATTCGCTCCTGTCTGAAGAAGCCGTGCTGGCCTTTGAATACGGTTACGCGACGACTCAGCCCAATACCCTGGTGATCTGGGAGGCCCAGTTTGGCGATTTCGCCAATGGCGCGCAGGTGGTCATTGACCAGTTTATCAGCAGCGGCGAGT
>JBFHCW010000370.1:0-2279 GCA_041585035.1 Litorivivens sp. | reverse complement strand
GATTACGGCGTGCACGCAGCCCGTGCCGCCATTGCCGATGCGGGTATCGACTGGAAAGACGTTGGATTCGTCTCCGGTGCAGCCACCATGCGCAACGGCTACCCCGGTTATGTGGCCGGTGCCACCTTCGCTCAGGCGCTCGGCTGGCAGGGCGCGGAAGTCAACACCTCCTACGCCGCCTGCGCCTCCGGTTCGCAGGCACTGGCCGCCGCCCGCACCAAGATTCTCAGTGGCGAATGCGAAGTCGCACTGGTGGTTGGCGCCGACACTACACCCAAGGGCTTTCTGGCTCCCGCCAAAGGCTATCGCCCGGAAGATCCGGACTGGGTGCGTTTTTATCTGGGCATCACCAACCCGACATATTTTGCCCTCTACGCCCGCCGGCGTATGGATGTCTACGGCGACACCGAGGAAGATTTTGGGCTGGTGAAAGTCAAAAACAGCGAGCACGGTTTCACCAACCCCAATGCTCGCTACAAGAAAAAGTTCACGCTGGACGATGTAGCTCAATCGGCGATGGTTGCCGATCCGCTGCGCTTGCTCAATGTATGCGCCACCTCCGACGGCGGTGCGGCCATGATCGTCTGCAGCATGGATTACGCCAAGAAAATGGGTAAAGGCGATGCGGTCAAGGTTGCAGCCATTTCCACCGTCACGCCCACCTTCGCAAGTGAAGTAGTGGAAATGCCCGATATCGCTACCGACTCAGCAGCGGCCGCTGGTGTTGAAGCTCATCGCTTCCGCGCCTCACTGCCGGTGAAAGCCTACGAGGAGGCGGGTATTGGCCCTGAAGATGTCAGCGTGGCGGAAGTCTACGACCTTTCTTCTGCGCTGGAGCTGGACTGGTACGAAGACCTGCAGTTCTGCAAACGCGGCGAAGCGGCTCAGCTGGTGCGCGAAGGCGTTACCAAGCTCGGCGGCCGCCTGCCGGTCAACACCTCCGGTGGTCTGGCGTGCTTTGGTGAAGCCGTTCCCGCGCAGGCGCTGGCACAGGTTTGCGAACTGACCTGGCAGCTGCGCGGTCAGGCCGGAGATCGTCAGGTGGAAAATGCCAAAGTGGGTATTACCGCGAATCAGGGCCTGTTTGGTCACGGCTCGTCGGTGATTGTGAAGCGTTAATTAAAACCCGCTTAAACGCAAAAGCCCGCATCTGCGGGCTTTTTTGTATCTGGCGTCATTGCGAGCAGCGCGAAGCAAACTCATCACATTTGCAGAGGACTGCAAGAGATTGCTTCGCTGACGCTCGCAATGACGTTGAGACCTGTTAGAACTGCAGCGTCAGATCGAGCCCATAGCTGGCAGGCTCTCCAAAGTAACCGCTGTGAAAGTAAGCCTGACTGATGTCGTGCACCAGATATTCTTCGTCTTCCAGGTTTTTACCCCACAACGCAACCGCCAGTTCAACGCCACCCAGATCAATCTCGGACCAGTTCAGGCGCGCCCCCACCAGACCGTAGTCGTCGAGGAAAAAGCCTTCCATGTCATCATTGCTGGCCGTACCGAAACGCTCGTCACGCCAGGTGTAATCGACAGTCGCCCGCAGATTGCCAATCCCGAAATAGGGGAACTGATACTCCAGCACCACACTATACGTGTGCTCCGGCGCATAAGGCATGATATAGCCGCTGCTGATATCCTGCTGGAAAGTATCCGAGTTGGGATTGTTATCGATAACCTCGACAAAGTTCGCGTCGGTGTAGCCGTAGCCAAGATTCAGGGTCAGACCTTCGCTCAGAATAGCCGTCAGGTCCAATTCAAAACCGCTGATCTCTGCCTCACCGGCGTTAAACACATCGGTCAGGAACACCGCCGTGTTATCCAGAATCTGCTGAATCTGCATACCGGTGTAGTCGCTCTGGAAAGCCGCCGCATTCAAACGCACGCGGTTATCAAACAGCGTGGATTTGATACCCACTTCGTAGCTGACCATTTCCTCTTCATCAAAAGCAGGCTGAAAACCACCCTCGGTGGACCGCACGTTGAAACCACCGGATTTGTAACCGGTGACGACCTTGGCATAGGTACTCACCTGATCGTTGAGATCATAGGAAACGGTCAAGCTGGGATTGAAATTACTCCAGCTGTCACAGGCGTCCTGGGTATTGTTGGGTGAGTTGGTGAAATTGATGCTGAACTTCTTCGCGCAGCGATCATCCTCGGTATAACGCGCGCCCAGAGTAAGGCTCAAGTCGGACTGCACAGCCCAGGTCATCTGGCCGTAAATCGCCCAGGCCTCATTTTCAGAGGTAATTTCGCGATTCTCGGCAACGGAACCGGCG
>JBFHCW010000369.1:0-2298 GCA_041585035.1 Litorivivens sp. | reverse complement strand
TCCAGCGGTTTTCCATCCAGCGCGGCGCTCAGCGTCAAGCCATCGCCAAAACCGAGATCCGGATTGTGACAACTGGCGCAGGAGCGATCCTGCTTAGCCGATAATCGCGGATCAAAGAACAGCGTCTTTCCCAGCTGGACTTCCCGCCAGCTCGGCGCTTCGTCTTCCGGATACTCAATCAATAGCGGGTCGGGCCGCCCAAACTCCGAAGTCGCCACACATACACCACTGCCCATACTTGCTGACAATAGGAGAAGGCCTGTGAGTTTGGTGCAAAAACCTTTCATTCAACACTCCAGAGCGCGGACTCGCCTGAACCGCCCAAACGCAACGCGCTCTGACCAGCAATACTGGATAACGTGAAAGGAGTATAGGGAAAGGAAAAGGGCCCCTGTATAGCGGGAAACCCTTATGTTTATTGGCTAATCAGGAGCTGATTTTACTGATAATACCGTCGAGCTGGTCGAGGTTGTTGTATTTAATCACCAGTTTCCCGGCGCCTTTGGCGCTGTGCTGAACCTGGACCGGCGAACCCAGCTGTTCGGACAGATCGTCTTGCAGCTTCTTTATATCGGGGTCGAGTTTTTTCGGGGTCGTCTGGGTTGGATTCTTCTGCTCTTCAACCAGCCGTCGAACCATCGCTTCGGTCTGACGCACGGACAGGCCGCGCCCGACAATTTGCGAGGCCGCAGAGGCCTGCATATCCGGATTCAGCGACAACAGGGCACGGGCATGGCCCATTTCCAGATCACCGTGTTCCAGCATACGCTGCACTTCTTCGCGCAGGTTGGTCAGACGCAGCAGATTGGTAATGGTGGTTCGGGACTTCCCGACCGCCTCAGCAACCTGCGCATGAGTCAGTTCAAATTCGCGTTGCAGACGCTGCATCGCCAGCGCCTCCTCCATGGGATTGAGGTCTTCACGCTGAATATTCTCAATCAACGCCATGGCGACGGCGGCTTCGTCCGGCACATCACGGATTAACGCAGGAATGGTATCCAGCCCCGCAAGCTGGGTCGCACGCCAGCGCCGCTCACCCGCGATGATCTCAAAGCGCTTGTCGCTGATGGGCCGCACCACGATGGGCTGCATAACTCCCTGTGACTTGATGCTCTCAGCGAGTTCTTCCAGCGCTTCGGGCTGCATGTCACGGCGCGGCTGGTATTTGCCGCGTTGAATCAGGTCAACCGGAAGATCGCGCAGCTCCCCATCGGCCGGACGGCCGGGGCGGGTTTCGCCGGCGCCCTGCAGCGGCACACTCTCCGGGGGTGTTGTTGTGGCAGCCGCTTGACTGCCGAGCAGGGCGTCAAGTCCGCGCCCCAAACCTCGTTTCTTTGCCATTTATCCTTCAGACCGAATCAATTGCAGATCGGGCGTTTCGCGCGTCTGCGGTTTATCTGCACGTCGGAGCATTTCACCGGCCAGCGCAATATAGGCCATGGCTCCTTTGGAATCTTTGTCGTAGTGAATCACCGGCATACCGTGACTCGGGGCCTCAGCCAGGCGCACATTGCGCGGAATCACGGTGCGGTAGACCTTGTCGCCAAAATGGTTGTAGAGCTGGGCGGAGACATCATTGGTCAGACTGTTGCGCGGGTCGTACATGGTGCGCAGCAGGCCTTCGATTTCAAGCTCCGGGTTGATCAGTTGCTTGACCCGATTCACGGTGTTGATCAGCGCGGTCAGCCCCTCCAGCGCATAGTACTCGCACTGCATGGGAATGATCACCCCGTGCGAGGCCGCCAGCGCGTTGACCGTCAACATGTTCAGGGAGGGCGGGCAATCGATCAGAATAAAATCGTAATCATCCAGTATCGGCGCCAAGCCCTCGCGCAGGCGAAACTCTCGGCCGATTTCATTAATCAATTCAACTTCAGCAGCGGTTAGATCCTGATTGGCACCGAGCAGGTCGTAGCCTGCATCCAGCTTGCTCTGAATCGCATCGCGGGCATTACTTTCACCGAGCAGTACATCGTAGACACTGCGCTCGAGCGCGTTTTTATCGACACCACTGCCCATGCTCGCATTGCCCTGGGGGTCGAGATCGATCAACAGCACCCGTCGCCGAGTGGCGACCAGCGACGCAGCAAGATTGACGCTGGTGGTGGTTTTACCGACCCCGCCTTTCTGATTGGTGATTGCAAAAATTTTGGCCATGCTGTCCCCGTTCAGGGCATCCCGTGTTCGTTTGTTATGAACCGCCTCTTTCGGGGAGGCCAATCTTTATCAGGTGGCGCTCACCGGCCAGATTCGGTACCACCAGCGCGTGGGAACCCTTGACGATATAGGGTTTTGGTA
>JBFHCW010000368.1:0-2298 GCA_041585035.1 Litorivivens sp. | reverse complement strand
CGTTGCCCCCAATGTCATATAAACCCAGCGGGTTCGGATCGAACTTGCCTACCGGCGCCGCCGCGACATAGTTGTCCTGATAGCTGCTCAGGGTTTTATCGACCACGCCCTGAGCACTGCTATCCGCGTAGTTGCCGGCCCTGCCGGTTGGCGGCATGTCATTGCCCCAGGCGTAGCGACGCTCGCCCTTGCCACCGGAGTAACGCGCCGCCCACACCCACTCCGCCTCTGTCGGCAAACGGTAACCGGTATTGACCGGTGTGATCAGCTGACCGTTGCGATAGGCCTCGGGCAGGCCGTCACGCCGACTGAGCCAGTTACAAAAAGCGATGGCATCACTCCAGCTCACTCGGGCGACCGGGTAGTTGTCGTTATCCAGTGTTGTGCGTTGCACGATCCCCGACGAATGCGCGGCTCTGAACTGCCGGAAAGCTTCATTGGTGACTTCCTTGGTGGCCAGATAATAAAGCCTCGTCAGTTTTACGTCGCGCTGCACTTCATTGGATTGCCGGCCCTGCTCCCTGCGCGGCGAGCCCATCGCAAAGGGCCCGCCCGGCTCTATCAGCACCAGCTCGTCGCTGGTCGCCGTGCGAATGCGTTTTGGAAATTGGGCGAGAAAGGCTTCGCGCTCGGTCAGCAGCTTTACGGTGACCTGCTGTTTGAAACCCGAGCGCGGCGTAACGTTCTGGCGGTGGCTCGCATAACCTTCGCGGCGAATTTCAAGTTGGTGCTCGGTGGCCGTAAGCTCGACCGTTTGATTAGCGCGACCGCGCAATATCCCATCAATATAGAGCAAGGCATCCGCCGGCGTCGCACTGACCTGAATCTCACCCACCACCGGCTTCAGGGTGAGTTCCAGTTGTTCCCGACTGCCGCTGGGCAGGGCCAATTGTTTTTTCAACGTCCGGTAGCCGGGTTTGCTCAGGGTCAGTTGCGTTGTGGCCTGCGGCCTCAGCTCGATGGTCAGTGGCGTTGCACCCCGATACTCGCCGTTGACCTGCACCCGCGCACCGGCTGGCCGGCTGTTCAGCTCGACCGAAGCGTAGCTGGGTTGCAGAGTGACCAGCGGCAACTGCTGGGCTTTATTGGCCTCGGTAATCAGCGAGTATTCCCAATCCTGATAGCCCGGCAGGCGCAGTGTGAGAACATGTTTGCCGGGCATCACCTCAGCGACCAGGCCGTCCGGCCCGGTAAGGCCCTGCTCTACCCCGTCGACACTCAGGGTGGCGCCTTCGGGCTGGGAGCGCACCGTAATATCCGCCCAGCCCGGCTCCAGTTCCACGTGTAAGCGTTGCTGGCGGGCCATACCTTCAATATCGATGGTGCCCGTGGCCGGCTGATAGCGCGGCGCTGTCAGCTTGTAGGCATAGCTGCCGTGTTCCAGCTGCAGATCCGATACCGGTGTGTAACCCCGGGCATCGCCGTCTATTTCCAGCCGGGCTGATGCAGGTTGCGAGCTGACGCTTAACACGCCGGGCAGTTTTTTCAGGCTGAACTGAAAGAGATTGTCATCATTTGCCTGCACCGTGATGCGCTCTTCCAACAGGTGGTAACCGGTCTTTTCAAGGCGCAGCAGATAGTCGCCGGGGCGCGCCAGATAGTTACCGCCCAGCTCCAGCACCAGCCCGCCACTGATTGAGATTTCGGCGCCGGCGGGCTCCACCTGAACTTTGACCGCCTTTGCGGTCAGCACAAACCACAAGCCGGCCAGCAGCAGAAACAGCAGCGCACCGATAATCCAGTAGAGTGGTCGGCCGTTGCGCGCGGGCGCAGTCGATGCTCCCGCCTGCGGAGGCTGAAAGCTCGATGGCTTAATGACCTCGTTGTGCGCGTTACTGTCGGATTCCCTGTCGCTCATTCAACGTCCTTTTCAACGGCATCATTATTATTTCTGAACGCAATCAGATTTTGTCGGTGCAGCGAATGTCGAGGCTGACGACCCCGTCGTCCGGTCGCACGCTGAGTGTTTTGCGTGCGTCGCGGTAGCCCTCGCGGCGACCGACCACGGTATAGTCTCCGGGCGTTAACCGCAGGGTTTTCTGCTCAAAGTTGCCCATCTCGCCCACCCGATAGACCACCACCGCCGTCAGGCTGTCCGAGCTCAGCTGCACCGTTATCGGCTGTCGGGCACGGGCGATGGCTTGATCGACGGCCTCCATTTGCGATTGCAGGCGCGCCCCCGGGTTTTCAATTTTGCGGGCATCCTGCAGGGTATACCAGGCGCTGGCGAGAACGTCTTTGCTGTAAAGGCGCTCCGGTGCGTCTATCAGCGTCTGGAGGCGCTGGTCTAACTCATTG
>JBFHCW010000367.1:0-2305 GCA_041585035.1 Litorivivens sp. | reverse complement strand
TAAGCACTACACTCGTGGTCTGCGCTCACGTATTGTAACGGGCTTTGGGAGTGGGGCCAGACAGAACATGGAAAAAACGCTGTTGTTAATCGGTTGCGGGCAATTGGGCTCGGCTCTGGGTAAAAGTTTTCTCGCGCAGGGTTGGCGTGTGGTGGGCGCGCGCCGCGATGTTGCCCGCCTGCCCGATGGCTTTGAGCCGCTGGCGCTGGATTTTCGCGATGGCGATTCGCTGAAACCCTTGCGCGAGGTTCAAGCCGATTACGTCGTGGTGACCTTGACGCCGGGTGAGCGCAGCGCCGAGGCCTACAAGGCCGTGTTCGAGGATGGCTTTACCAACCTGCTGCAGAACCTGAACAGAGACCGCCTGCAACGCCTGTTATTTGCCTCCAGTACCAGTGTCTACCACCAGAATGACGGGTCGGTGGTGGATGAAAACAGCCCGGTTGCGCCGCAGTCATTCAGTGGCTGCTCGGTGCTGGCGGCGGAGCAGCTGCTCAAGGAGAGTGGTTTGCCCGCTAGCGCGATTCGCTTTGGCGGCATTTACGGCGGCGCGTCGCTGAGGCTGGCCGAGCGGGTGCGGGCGGGGCAGTGCGCACCGCCCTCGCCGGTGCATTTCAGCAACCGCATCCACCGCGACGATTGCGTGGGGGTGTTGCGGCATTTGATTGAGCGACAGGAAGCCGGCGCATTGCTGAGTGGGTGCTATCTGGCGGTTGATCATGATCCGGCACCGATTGCCGACGTGCATCAGTGGTTGGCGGAGCAGCTGGGCGTACCCTATAAGTGCGACCCTGACTATCGCCACATGGCAGGCAGCAAACGCGGTGATAACCGGCGGCTGCGGGAAAGCGGTTTTGAGTTTCGCTACCCGGATTACCGCTCGGGCTATACCGCGGTGCTGGCGTCAGCTAAAGCTCAGCGTTAGCGTTTGAGCCGCATAATCCCTTCCTGCGCAGTGCTCGCGACCAGCCGGCCCTGCTGGTCAAAAATCTGACCGCGCACAAACCCCCGTCCGTTTGATGCACTGGGGCTGTCAATGGCGTAGAGCAGCCAGTCGTTGAAATCGAAGGGGCGGTGAAACCAGATGCTGTGGTCGATGGTCGCCATGCGCATGTTCTCGGTAAAGAACGAGACTTCGTGGGGCTGGGTTGCAGCGGCAAGAAAGAGAAAGTCTGACGCATAGGCCAATGTGTACTGGTGGACATTGGCGTCTGCGGGCAGGGAGCCGTTGGCGCGCATCCACAGGTGCCACTTGGGCGGCAGTTTGGTGGGGCGCAGCAGATTCTGTTTTTCCACCAGACGAAAATCGATGGCTCGCAGAGCCGAAAACTTCGGCAGCCAGTCTTCGGGGCTGCGCCGGATATTGTCTTCAATAATCGAAAGACCGCTTTCAACGGTCTCCGGCCCCGGCATGTCCGGCATATCGGCTTCATGCTCAAAACCCGGCAGAGGAATCTGAAAGGAGCAGGTCATGAAGCAGATGGGCTGCCCTTTCTGCATGGCCTTCACTCGCCGGTTGGAAATGGTGCCGGCATCCAGGGTGTTTTCTACTTCGAAGATAATCGGCAGGGATGAGTCGCCCGGGCGCAGAAAGTAGGAGTGCAGGGAGTGAATCTCCCGGTCAGCGGCAACCTGTTGCTTGGCGGCAGACAGGGCCTGACCGATAACCTGACCACCATAGACCCGGCCCCAGTCGGTGACTTCACTCTGACCGCGATAGAGATTCTCATCCAGTTTTTCGAGCTTCAGGAGATCGACGAGTTGGTTTAAAGCCTTGGCATTCATGCGGGCGTTCCTTGCGGTTTTCTTTGCGCCTTTCATTACGGTGAAGGCTCCGGCAGTATAACGGATGCCGCTGCCGGTTCGTCGCCTTATACCCGAGATAGACCCGACAAATGGCGGGTGAAGGATTTGTCATGGTGAGTCTGCCGGTCGGGCAGTAGGCTTGCTGCTTTATACCGTTTGGGGAGTGAGTTATGGATCAGGAAAAAATTGAAGCCTTGATCAAGGATTTCGAAAACCGGCCGATTATTCCGACGGTTGGCGCCAGCGACACCCTGTTGTTGGAAGAGAGCGATCTGCCCTGGCTGATGTCGCCGGACGGCAGCCAGACTCAGCTGCTGCAGGTGGATCTGAATCAGGGCCTGTGGGTTGTGAAAAACCGCTTTATGCCGGGCTTTGCCATCGACAAGCATTACCATACCGGTTCTGTGTTTGCGGTAACGATCAAGGGTCAGTGGTACTACAAGGAATACCCGGATCAGGTCAACAAGCCGGGCTCTTACCTGTTTGAGCCAGCGGGCTC
>JBFHCW010000366.1:0-2312 GCA_041585035.1 Litorivivens sp. | reverse complement strand
CGTGATCGCAGAAAATAAGCGCAGTCAGAGTAAAGAGGATTAGCTTGTGCCACGTTCATTGAAGAAAGGACCGTTTATCGATCTTCATCTTTTGAAGAAGGTAGAGACAGCGGTTGAGAAAAACGATCGTCGTCCGATCAAAACCTGGTCGCGTCGTTCCATGATTCTCCCCGAGATGGTCGGTTTGACTATCGCGGTACACAACGGTCGTCAGCATGTTCCGGTGATGGTTTCCGAGGACATGGTTGGGCACAAATTGGGTGAATTCGCCGCAACTCGCACCTATAAGGGGCATGCGGCTGATAAAAAGGCCAAGCGTTAAGCTTGGGCTGGGAGAGGCATAGACGATGGAAGTAGCGGCACGTTTAAAAGGCGCACGTATCTCCGCCCAGAAGGCCCGTTTGGTTGCTGACCAAATTCGCGGCAAGGGTGTTGAAGAAGCGCTGGATTTGTTGACGTTCAGCTCCAAGAAGGCAGCCGGCATTATCAAAAAAGTGCTGAACTCTGCAATCGCCAACGCCGAGCACAACGACGGCGCTGATGTTGATGAGCTGCGAGTGTCGACAATTTTTGTCGACGAGGGCATGACCATGAAGCGTCTTCGTCCCCGTGCAAAAGGCCGGGCCGATCGTATTTTGAAGCGGTCTTGTCATATCACGATCAAAGTAGCCGACGGCGAAGGTTAGTAGGAGAGACCAAATGGGTCAGAAAGTACACCCGACCGGCATCCGGCTCGGAATTGTAAAAGATCACAACTCTGTCTGGTACGCCGGCAGCAAGCAGTACGCAACTCAGCTGGTCACTGACCTGCAGGTTCGCGAATATCTGCAGGAAAAGCTGGATCACGCTTCTGTGAGCCGCATTGTGATCGAGCGTCCGGCGCAAACCGCACGTATTACTATTCACACCGCACGCCCGGGTATTGTGATTGGCAAGAAGGGCGAAGACGTTGAGAAGCTGCGTAAAGAGCTGAGTTCTCGCATGTCTGTGCCTGTGCATATCAACATTGAAGAAGTTCGCAAGCCGGACCTCGATGCAAAGTTGGTTGCCATGAATATTGCTCAGCAGCTGGAGCGCCGCGTAATGTTCCGCCGCGCGATGAAGCGAGTAGTGCAGAACGCTATGCGCCAGGGCGCTGAAGGCATCAAGGTGCAGGTTAGCGGTCGTGTTGGCGGTGCTGAAATTGCACGTACAGAGTGGTATCGCGAAGGCCGAGTGCCTCTGCACACACTGCGCGCCGATATTGATTACGCCACACACGAGGCAGCGACTACCTACGGCATCATTGGTGTCAAGGTCTGGATCTTCAAGGGTGAAATCCTGGGGAACAGAAACGAAGCAGTCGAAGCCAAGGCTAAGAAAGGTTCAGAGTAAGGGTTACGCAAATGTTACAGCCGAAGCGCACAAAGTTTCGCAAGGTACAAAAAGGCCGCAATCGCGGTCTGGCAGAACGCGGCAGCCGGGTCAGCTTTGGTGATTTCGGCCTGAAAGCAGTCGGACGCGGCCGTATCACCGCGCGCCAGATCGAAGCAGCACGTCGTGCTATGACTCGTCATATCAAGCGTGGCGGCAAAATCTGGATCCGCGTGTTCCCAGACAAGCCAATTACCGAGAAGCCTCTCGAGGTTCGTCAAGGTAAAGGTAAGGGTAACGTTGAGTACTGGGTTGCTCAAATTCAGCCCGGCAAGGTGCTGTATGAAGTGGAAGGCGTGCCCGAAGAGCTGGCGCGTGAGGCCTTTGCCCTGGCGGCGGCCAAGATTCCAGTAGCAACCCAATTTGTTAAGCGGGTGGTGATGTAATGAACGCTATTGAATTACGCGAAAAGTCAGTAGACGAGCTCAATGCGCAGCTGCTTAAGTTGCTCGAAGAGCAGTTCAAGCTGCGCATGCAGAAAAGTACCGGCCAGTTGGCGCAGACGCATCTGTTAAAGCAGACCCGTCAAGAGATTGCGCGCATTAAGACTGTGCTCCAGGAAAAGGCAGGTAATTAAAATGTCAGAAGCAGCAAAGAGCGCTCGTACCGCCACCGGTAAGGTAGTTAGCGACAAGATGGATAAAACCATCACTGTACTGGTAGAGCGCCGTGTGAAACACCCAATCTACGGTAAGTACTTGACCCGTTCTTCTAAGGTCCACGCTCATGATGAAAATAATGAGTGCAAGACTGGAGATGTGGTAACAGTTTGTGAGACGCGTCCGCTGTCTAAGAGTAAGTCATGGACTTTGCTGCGCGTTGAAGAGACGGCTAAGCAGATTTAATTTGGCCGGCGGCCTGTGTTCAATGGCTTGATGCACAGTTGACTGCTTTGGAGT
>JBFHCW010000365.1:0-2324 GCA_041585035.1 Litorivivens sp. | reverse complement strand
GTGCGTAACAGAATCACCGGTATCTTCCGGTTGTGCTCTGACTGCGCCGTGTGCCAGTAGTGCACGATGCGAGGGTTGATCTCCGACATAGCGTCCCAGTATTGCAGCCGCTCGTCTTCACCGATCTGTTCGGCCCGAACGCGGCGTTTCTCCCGTTTAAATTGAACGTCAAATTCTGGGTGGGCGCGCATATTGTGATACCAGGCGGGCATTTTCGGACCGCCATTATTGGACGCCAGTACCAGCAGACCTTCAGGGTGAGGGTAGCAGGCGACCGGAATGCTGCGAATTTCACCGCTTTTGGCGCCGATGGTATGCATCAGCACCATGGGTATGCCCATCAGGCTGCCGCCGATGCGGCCATTGCTCGCTTTATACAAGCTGCGGTGTATTCGGGTAACCCATTGCCAGTCTGCCACGGTGGTGCCCTCAGTGCTGATTGAACAGGTCGAGCAGGCGCTGGTCTATCCAGCTGTCCAGTCGAAAGTTGCTTACGTAACCACAGTGACCGCCGTGAGCTGTGGTCTCGATGGTCAGGTTGGGGTGCTTCGCCAGATTCGGCAAATCCTCCGCGCCGCAGATGGGGTCATCTTCGGCGGCGATAATATGGCAGGGTGCTTGCAGGTTGCTCAGCGCATCGCCGATGATGGCGTAGGCCAGCAGATAGGTCTGGGCATCCTTGAACTGGGTGAAGCGCGGCACAAAAAAGTGGTTCATTTCGCGCAGTGAGCGCAGCGTCAGCAGGTCCTGTTCATAACCGAGTTCGGGGTAGTGCTGTAGCTTGGTTTTGAGCGAGCGCTTCCATTTTCGAACAAAATATTTTTCGTAGACCCACCAGCCTTTGTCCAGTGCTTCCATGGTGTTGACCGGGTTCAGCACCGGACATACGGCAACTACCTGATCCAGCGAGATGGGGCGTTCTTTTAGGTTCGCGGCAACACGCAGTGAGAAGTTACCCCCAAGGGAAAAGCCCGCCAGGTAATTTCGCTGGTGAGGAAACTCTTTCTGAATCCATTCCAGTGCGCCGAGCACATCACTCAGGCGGGTGGAGTTGAACAGCTCTTCGTTCAGGTGATGGCTGGGGCCATGATCGCGCTGGTTAAGGCGAAACACACTGTAACCCGCCTGGTACAGGGCGCTACCTGCTGACAGCAGATACGTGGATTTCGAGCTGCCCTCCCAGCCGTGAATCAAGACCACCAGGCCGCGGCTGTCGTTTTGCTGTTCGGCGTATTCACCCAGCAGCCTGGTTCCGTCACTGCATTCCACCAACACTTCCCGGCTGGCGGCCTGGAGAAGACGAGCGCGGCGGCCAATACGCAGTTTGCGCAGGCGTGTGGACGCGAGAATGGATTGGAGGTGGGCGTTGCGCAGCAGGCGCGGAGGATGGAACTGGGTCATGGTGTCCCGGCAAGTATTTACGGTGGGGTTACCTTAGCCTAATCCAAGCGAGGTAGAAAGGCGGCGAGCCGCTTGATTTGCCGGGCGCCTTTACCCAGAATTAGCCGGTTTTTCAGACAAGAATATAAAAGGTAAAGCTCATGGGGAAAGTCACGAAAGCCATTATCGCCGCCGGAGCGGTGGCTCTGGTGCCGGAGGTGTCGCTCGCGCAGCAGCGCAGCACGCAACTGGAAGAGGTCGTGGTTACGGCTCAGAAGCGCGAAGAGTCGTTGCAGGATACGCCGATTTCACTGGCGGCCTTTTCCGGTGATCAACTGGATCAGTTCGGGATCGATGATCTGGGCGATATCACCGCCCGCACACCGAACGTGGATATCACCCCCTTTCCCAACAGCCGCAGTTCACTGGTGATCTTTATGCGCGGCGTTGGCAACAACGACTCCCAGACCACCCAAGATCCAGCCGTGGGTGTCTACATCGATGGGGTTTACGTCGGTCGCAGCGTGGGTTTGACCAGCGATGTGGCAGATCTGGCGCGGATTGAAGTGCTGCGTGGCCCGCAGGGCACGCTGTATGGGCGCAACACCACCGGTGGTGCCATCAATATGATCAGCGCCCGACCTGACGAAGAGTTTGGCATAAAGTCGGTACTGGCCACCGGCAACCGCGATTCCCGCAAGGGTACCCTGCAACTGGATACCGGTGCCTGGTCTGGTCTGAGCGCCAAAATCAGTTATTCCAACGCTGAAAAAGGCCCCTGGGTCGACAATATCAACGGTAGTAATGACTTCGTGGAAGAAGAGCGCGAGGCGGCTCGTTTTGTGCTCCGCTGGGATATCAGCGATACCCTGTCGATGGACTACGCCTACGACGTGTCGGAAATTGTTGGTCCACAGCCCTATTATCAGGTGCTGCGCATCAAT
>JBFHCW010000364.1:0-2327 GCA_041585035.1 Litorivivens sp. | reverse complement strand
AGCCCACGCGAACGCCGGGTGTTTCGCGCAGCGCTTTGTAGAGAGCATGCGATTCCTCTACCGGGGCCAGTGTGTCGCCGTCGCCGTGTATCAGCAGCATTGGTGGTGCCTGTTCACTCACATGAAACAGGGGGGAGGCCTGCTGCCAGCGCTCCGGCTCATCGCTGAGCATGCACTTCAGTACCCGCTTGCCAACTAGGTCTTCCAGCCCTTTGTGACGCCGCTGACTGAGACTGTTGGTGAAATCATAGATACCGTAAAAGGGCACAGCGCCCTGCACCCGGGTATCTTCGGCTTCGAAGCCCGGCTGGAAGGCCGGTTCATTGGCCGACAGGGCGAGCAGGGCAGAAAGGTGGCCTCCTGCAGAGCCGCCGGTTGCGATAATGAAGTTCGGGTCGCCACCGTAGTCGGCAATATGCTGTTTTACCCATACCAGCGCCCGTTTACAGTCGATAATGTGATCCGGGAAGGTGGCGCCGGGGCTGAGCCGGTATTGCACTGTCACGCACACCCAGCCGCGGCTGGCGAGCTGGCCCATTAAGGGCAGGGCTTGTTGATTCTTGTTGCCGATAACCCAGGCGCCGCCGTGAATCTGCAGCAACACCGGCGCATTTGGTGGCAGGTTTTCCTGGTGAAAAATATCCAGCTTTAGTGCGCGCCCATCCTGCTCGTGATAGGTGACATCGCGCACACGGCGAACGCCCGGCACCTTGAAGGCGAAGGGGTTAAGCAGGCCGGACAGCTCCGTGCGATCGGGAATGTCGCGTCGACGCTCCGGCGGAATCGCGTCGATAAAGTTCTCTCCGAGAATCTGCCGTGCCGCCCCAAGTACTTCGTTGCGGGCACCATCAGCCTGGGAATAAAACTGGGCCATCGCAAGCCAGGAGGCCCCGGCGATCAACACAGCGGAGGCGTCCAGCAGGCCAGAAAGGCCGCCGCTCGCAATGAGGCCAATGGTGATAAGAAACTCTATAAAGATAAGATGCAGCGGCAGCTCACCTGCCAGCAGTCCGAAGGCAAAGCTGATAATGCCGAACATTTCGGGTTTGCCGCGCCAAGGGTGATAGCAATTCCAGGCTAGCCAGGCCCAAAAGAGGGATAGGATCAGCATACTGCGACTCTTTGTTGTTATTCGTTAATAAGTTGTCCGTTGTTAATGAAACATCGGTACACCGCTGGTTTACCGATGTTTCACCTCAAGGTACAAGGTATTCACTCATGGGTATACAGTCAATCTTGTCGAAGTCGATAAAGCGGGCGCAGCTCTCCATCATGATTTTTTCCCTTTCTTGCTGAAGTTCAGGTTTACCCTGCGCATCGTAAAAGGCTTCACGACCATGAATCGCGGCGTCTGGAAAGTTTTCCTCCACGATGGCGTCGATGGGGGGGGCATTTTTCGTGAGTGCACGCGCCACTACATTCTGGCGGTAGCCAAAAGTCGATTGTGTCTCAATGGCGATGTCCGTGTGACTGCCATGCCAGATGTCAATCCAATCGTCAAAGCTCAACCGTTCGGGCTTTTGCAGAAAAACCACCTGATTCATGCCTGTGGTGCGCTCGCCCGGCACAGGCATATGCGTCGTGTTAACCAGCGGTTCGGATTCAGTTACCAGATAACCACAGACAGTCTTGCAATGATCTTCGAGAATGCGTTCTACACCCCCGCGGTGAATTGCGCTGTCGAGCCAAATCGAGAGAATCGCATCTGCGGCGGGTTTCATACTTTCCAGGCGATAGCCGGCCGCAGCATCGACGTCGGAGTCGGACACGCACAGTCGTATTGCGTGAGGTGTTTTGCCTCGGAGTTCAGTGGTTGCCTTATGGCGCAACCGCTCCCTAAATTCGTCGGCTGATGTCGAGTCTTCTTTCCACAGCAAATAGATTATTTTTTCCATGTTGTTGTCTCTGTAGTGGTCAGGCTGTGCAACAGCGTAGCTCAATCCACGCTGTCCTGACACTACACAAACGTGTGATAGCGCTGCTGCCCACAGGTTTAAGGCCGCTGGTTTAAACCCCTGAAGTCTTGTGGTGAGTAGCCGGCGTATGCCGCATCACGTCAATGCGCTTTAGTAGTAAATGCGCCCAACTGTGCGCGCTGTCACAACAAGTAAGCAGTGTAAATATTTACTGAAACTTGCAGCACGGGATCGCGTCCCACCGCGTAAGCACAAGTAAAACCAGAAGCGAAGGAGGAGCATATGTTTGTTAAGAAAACGCTGGTTGTAAGTTTGCTTGCAGGTAGTGGCCTGGCGGCTGCGCAGGGCCCGGTGGGGACTGGTAGTTTGCCTGGTGGGATCGGTGAGACGCTGCCATTGAGTGTGAGCGGT
>JBFHCW010000363.1:0-2331 GCA_041585035.1 Litorivivens sp. | reverse complement strand
AGCGCGTGTCCAGGTGGTCGGTGCCAATAGTCGTTGACCCTACGAACTGGACCTGACTGTCCCGCAAAAGCTCCTCATCCACGCGGGTCACGGAGCGCACCAGCAAGGCATCCGCAGTTTTTACCTCTGCAGCCGTCAGGTTTCGGCCGCGAAAGCGGCGCACCACACCCAAATCAGAAAGCAGCTCTTCTGCTCCCGGGATATTTTCGTCAACCAGAATCAGGCGCATTCGTTTTCCATATCCTTCAGCAGGCGGTCCGTCCACCCTTCTCCGCAGCCAATCTCCAGCAGGTAGTTACGCAGCCCGTCAAACCGGCAGCGAAACAGGAAGGGCTTGCAACTGCGCAATTTCAGGGCGCGATCATTGAGCCGCGCTAAGGAGCGCGCCAGATAGACCTGATCGCGATGCTCAAGCAACGCCTGCCGCAATCTCGGTGCGCCTCGCACGGGAACCTCTTCCAGCCGGTCGAGACCGGCATACAGGCCGTCGATATCGCCGAAATGGCCCAGCAAGAAGCCTGCTGTCTTGCGCCCGATGCCAGGCACACCGGGAATCGCATCAATGCTGTCCCCCATCAGTGCCAGCCAGTCAGCGACCTGGTCCACGCGCAGGCTTTGCCCCGCTTCCCAGTCCGCTTTTCGCAGGCGCTTTCCAGCGGCGTAATCCCACCACTCATCCTGTTCTGCGCGCAGCGCCTGGGCCAGATCCTTGTCGCGACTGACCACGGTAACCGGTAGCCCTTCCTGCCCGGCGAGGCGGGCAGCCGCGGCAATATAGTCGTCTGCTTCAAACCGCTCGCAGGCGTAGCTGGCAATCCCCATCAATTCGCCCAGTCGGCGGCAGGCGTCCAGCTGGAAAGCCAATGCCTCATCCGGCAGCATGCGGTTGCTCTTGTAGTCGGGATACAGTTCATGCCGATAGCCGCTGCCGAGACTTTCGTCATAGGCTGCCATCAGGTAGCTGGGGCGGGTTTCCCGGATTAAATTCACCAGAAAGCGGGCATAACCATACACCGCGTTGAGACCGAAGCCCTGCTCGTTAAACCAGCGATCCGGCATCGAGAAATAGGCTCTGAAGATATAGATCGACGCATCAATACAGTACAGGCGGCTCAAGGCTCCTGACCTCGCAATACCGCCAGTGATGGCGCTTGTGGGCGAGTGCCAAAAGCCGCCACCAATGCACGGCAGAAACGCGCCGCTCGCGGCGGCAATCCGGCCTGATGGTAGTGCATGGCCTGTTGCCAGACTGCCAGTTCAAATCCAAAGGGGTCGAGAGCTTCACCCTCAAGGTTATCGATACTGACCCGAAACGCCATTCCCACCGCTCGGCTCAAAGCCCACTCTATCGCCTGGGGTTTGACCTCAACCCGCTGAAACGCTCGCTGTTGCTCCGCGTTGCGTCCGTCTTGGGCGTACCAGTAACCAAAATCCACCAGCTCACGCCGCTTTTCGCCCGCCACGCACCAGTGCGCGACTTCGTGCAGGGCGCTGGCCGGGAAATCCTCTCGGCTGAAAATACGGGCAGATTCGCGCTCGTTGGCGGGTAAATACAGGGGCTCGTCTGCACCGGGCACCAGTAAGGTGTTGAAATCGGCAAATTCTCGATTGAAGACCGCGACGATACGCTTGAGGAGCGTCGCCTCATCCCAGCAGGGCTCAGTCGTGACGGCCGCTGTCTCAGACATTAAACAGCAGTCCGGTTTCGCGATCGGCCGGTGTTTCACTGGCCACGACAGGTGCCAGACCGGCAAGATACTCACGGTAGGCCTCACTCAACAAATTACCCGCGCTGAGCAAATGATTGAGGTAATTTTCTTCCACGTGCAGCTCGCTGGCGATATAGGCGGGATTGGCCACATAAACCCAGGCCCAGATAACACGCTCTGCTGCCGCGACCGGAAACAGTTCCCGACTGTAGCGTACCGGGGTGCCCTCAAAGGTATCCATCACCTCGATATCGCCTGCCAACTGATACAGGACACCCTCAATGAGACTGTCCGGATCAAACGCAATATTGGCATAGGCGATGCCTGTCTTGTTGTGAGCGCGCTTGTTAAAGCACAGGGCATAGCCCGGCAGTCGCGCCGATTCGTGTCGGGTAAAGGCAAGACCCCGCGCGCGCATACGCTCGGGGTTCATGTTAGAGCCGTAGGCAAAGTAAAAATTGGTCATACCGGGCTACCAGAATGTCGTGCGGCGCATTCTAACAAAATGCTTTGCCCCCTTGGGGAAATCGGTATACTGAAGTTGTCGCTGAAAGGCATTACTGTGAAATCGGGAGGCACTATGGCCCCACGTGAAGCAGCAACACCCTCGGCTAATGTGGTT
>JBFHCW010000362.1:0-2339 GCA_041585035.1 Litorivivens sp. | reverse complement strand
GGAACGCTCCAGACGGCTGCCCTCCCGAATGGCGGTGGTGCCTGCCGCGAGATGGGCGAAGGTCACGATGTCCTTGGCCGCTTCGGTGGCGTAGGTGGCGCTGATACGCATATCGGCCCGCATTGTTGGAGTGAGTTCCTGCCCTGCGAGAATCTGCGCTTCCACGCGTGAGTAGACTTCAAAGACGCCGGCATTGGCGGCGCGCCACATGGCTTCGTGGTGGGCCAGATCGCGCTGAAAGGTGAGTTTGTTACCCAGTGTGGATTCGTCGCCCATACGGGTTTTATCTTTGGCGACCTGAAAAATATCATCCAGCGCACTGCGGGCAACGCCCAGCGCCCAGGCGGCGTGGCCGGCGCCCGTCAGGGGCATAACACCCAGTTTGAAAATATCGGGGCCGCGATTGGGCTCTCGGGTAAACAGGGGGAAAACGCGGGCGTCCGGCACAAAGGTGTCCTGAACATTGTAGTCGTAGCTGCCGGTACCCTTCAGGCCGGTAACGTTCCAGTTGTCGGTAAAATTGATCTGCTCGCGGGGGATAACGGCTACCAGCATTTCCGGCATGCCGTTTTCCAGAAAGGTCATTTCGCCGTTTCTCAATGGGATGAAACCGCCTACCACGTACTGCGAATGCCCGGTGCCGCTGCCGAAACTCCAGCTGCCGGTTAACTGATAGCCGCCTTCAACGACTTCCGCCATACCATTGGGCGCAAACTGTCCCCCCATAGTGATGCGATTGTCGTTATCGGTGAACACCTCCCTGAAACCATCGTCTTCCAGAAAAGCGGCGGCGAAGGCAGCGGAGGGGAAATTGGCAATGCCGATCCAGCCGACAGTGGCGTCCTGCCTTGCCAGCTCCAGCCAGGTCTCCAGCATTTCGACGAGACCGGGTTCGTGGCCGCCGGCCTCTCGGGGGTTCATCCAGTGCATCAACCCCGAGTTCCACAGCGCGTCGACGGTGGCCTGTGGCAGTGTTCTCAGTTTTTCCGCTTCGGCGGCGCCAGCGGTGATAATGCTTTCTATGGATTTGGCCATTGCCAGGCCATTGGAGTGCGGTTGCGTTGTCATTGATAGGTTTTCTTTATGTTTTCGAGGTGATAAAACTTACGATATTGCGTCGCGACCGTGAATTACCAAGCGTTAATTAGCCCTCGTCGCCGCTGGCAAGCGTATGGGGTATCGCCTTGAAGTGTATGCGTTTCATGGTCGGTGAACGGAAATGCGCATGAAAGCGGCAATTTTCGTCGTTTCCCGCCTTGCGCACTTTGACTAGTCTGCCGAATCTTCATCTTTAGTATCCAGATAATAACGATACCTGTTGGCAGGAGACATGGAAGAATGATCGTGAAAACTCGTGTGCGCAAGCCTTGGCTGTTCATGTTGGGGGTGCTGGCGCCGGCGGTGCTCGCTCAAAACAGCAAACCGATGCTGGAAGAGGTTGTTGTAACGGCACAAAAAAAAGAAGAATCGTTGCAGGATACGCCGATCGCGCTGGATGCCTTTGGCGAGGAGGCGCTGGAGCGCGAAGGTATTGGTAATGTGGGTGATCTGGCCAACAACGTACCGGCCCTGAATATTCAGCCGTTTCCAATCAATACCACGACGTTGCGTATCTATATTCGTGGTATCGGCCTGATTGATGCTCAGATCACCCAGGATCCGCCGGTGGGTGTCTATATCGATGGCGCCTATATTGCCCGCTCGTCTTCCCTTGCGACAGAAATTGCTGACTTGCAGCGGATTGAAGTACTGCGGGGTCCTCAGGGGACATTGTACGGTCGCAATTCCACCGGCGGTGCAGTCAACCTGATTACCCGTCGTCCGAACCCCGATGCGTTTCAGATCAAGCAGAGCCTGACGGCGGGGGATCGCAATCTGCTCAATAGCCGCACAATGGTTAATGTTCCGCTATGGCAGGGTGCCGCAGCGAAGTTCGCCTATCTGAAAAAACGCGTTGATGGCTACATCGAAAACAGTGGCTTTGGCGGCGACTTCGGTGATTCGGATACCACCGGTTATCGCTTTGACTTTGGCTGGGACATTAACGACTCCGTCCGTCTCGACTACGCCTACGACAAGGCCGAGGTAGCCAACACGAATATGACCTATTCGCATATTCGGCCGTCGGACCCGATCCCCAACCCGGACGCCAATTCCGGCATTGCGTTTACAAACCTTATTAACTCTGGCGCGCGTCAGTTCTATGATTTCAATTTAAGCGGCAAACGTCCGGATGAAATTTATTCTGCCATTCCGCTGGTTGAAGCCGAAAACGAAATCTCCGGTCACCAGCTGACGTTGAGCTGGAGTGTCAGCGATGCGCTGGAGATCAAGTATAT
>JBFHCW010000361.1:0-2359 GCA_041585035.1 Litorivivens sp. | reverse complement strand
GTGCACTGGATCAAGGCCGAAATTCACGAATTTATTCTGCGCAACTGGCGCATCGTTAAGGTGGCCACCACCAAGGCCCAGCGCAAGCTGTTCTTTAACCTGCGCGGCGCCAAGAAAAAGCTGGCCTGGCTCAACAATGAAGAAGCCACTGCGGTTGCCAAGGATTTGGGCGTTGAAGTGAAAGACGTCCGTCAGATGGAAAGCCGTCTGGCGGCTGTTGATGTGGGTTTTGATGTCGATGTAGATGACGACTCACCTTCGCCGGCTCCGGTGCAGTATCTGGAGGACCATACCTCCAACCCCGCCCAGCTGCTGGAAGCGGCTGATTGGGAAAGCGACTCCAACGAAAAGCTGGCGCTTGCGATGGCTGAGCTGGACGAGCGCAGTCGCGATATTCTGCAGGCCCGTTGGCTCAATGAAGATTCCAAAGAAACCCTGCACGAACTGGCAGCGCGGTATGGGGTGTCGGCTGAGCGCATTCGTCAGCTTGAGCAGAATGCGATGAAGAAGCTGAAGGCGTCGATGCTGGCGTAAGGTTGCCCGCCGCTCCCCTTTCTTTCGGAAGGGGGGCGCCTACTGAAGCTCCTCCTTCTTCAAAGACAAATTCCTTCTTTAGCTTGCTATACTCTCCCTCCTTCTCAAATCATATAAAGACCATTAAATGTCTAAAGTCGCGCTGATTACTGGCATTACGGGCCAGGACGGCTCCTATCTAGCGGAGCTGCTTCTCGAAAAAGGTTACGAAGTTCACGGCACTAAACGTCGAGCTGCGTCGCTCAATACCGAACGCATTGATCATATCTATCAGGATCCGCACCACCCGGCCCCCAATCTGATTTTGCATTATGGTGATCTGAGCGATACCTCCAATCTCACCCGTATTGTGCAGGAGGTTCAGCCCGACGAGATCTACAATCTTGGTGCAATGAGCCACGTGGCGGTGTCTTTTCAGCAGCCGGAATACACCGCTGACGTCGATGGCCTCGGTACCCTGCGCTTGCTTGAGGCTATTCGTCTGTTGGGATTGAAAGACAAAACCCGTTTTTATCAGGCCTCTACGTCTGAGCTATACGGTTTGGTGCAGGAAACACCGCAAAAAGAGAGCACACCGTTTTACCCGCGTTCACCCTACGCCGTAGCCAAGCTCTACGCCTACTGGATTACGGTTAACTATCGCGAGTCTTACGGCATGTATGCCTGCAACGGCATTTTGTTCAACCACGAGTCCAGTCGCCGTGGTGAGACTTTTGTGACCCGCAAGATCACTCGCGGCCTGAGCAATATAGCCCAGGGACTGGAACAGTGCCTATATCTAGGGAATATGGATGCCCTGCGGGATTGGGGGCACGCTAAAGATTACGTTGAAATGCAATGGTTGATGCTGCAGCAGGAGCAGGCCGAAGATTTTGTCATTGCAACCGGCAAACAGTACTCCGTGCGCCGTTTTGTGGAAATGGCCGCCTCGGAGTTGGGGATCGAGCTCGAGTGGCAGGGCAGTGGCGTCGATGAAGTGGGCGTAGTCGCTTCCGTCACTGGAGACTGCGCTCCGGCCATCAAGCCTGGAGCAGTGATTATTAAAGTCGACCCGCGTTACTTCAGGCCGGCCGAGGTGGAGACTCTGCTCGGTGATCCAAGCAGAGCCCACGAGCAGCTAGGCTGGAGGCCGACGATAACGGCGGAAGATATGGTGGCGGAGATGGTTGCGTTTGATCTTGATCAGGCTCGTCGTCACGCTCTGTTAAAGCAGCATGGCTTCGATATTAACCTGTCGCTGGAGAATCCCTGATGCCCAAGGTTTTTGTCGCGGGGCACCGGGGTATGGTGGGCGGCGCGATTGTGCGGCGTCTGGAGTCGGATGGAGTTGAGGTCGTTTCGGCCAATCGAGACCAGCTCGATCTGAGAGACTCAAATGCGGTTAAGGCTTTTTTCGAGCGTGAGCGTCCGGACGTGGTCTACCTTGCAGCGGCGAAAGTGGGAGGCATCCATGCCAATAACGAGTATCCCGCTGAGTTTATTTATGAAAACCTGATGATTGAAGCCAATGTGATTCATCAGGCCTACGCTAGCGGTGTGGATAAGCTGCTGTTTCTGGGTTCGTCCTGCATTTACCCCAAGTTTGCAAAGCAGCCGATGGCAGAAAGCGAGCTACTGACTGGTGTGCTCGAGCCGACCAATGAGCCCTATGCCATCGCCAAAATTGCGGGCATAAAGCTATGTGAATCCTATAACCGCCAGTACGGGGTGGATTATCGTAGCGTGATGCCAACAAACCTCTACGGCCCCGGCGACAACTTTCACCCTGAAAACTCCCACGTGATTCCGGCGCTGATGCGTCGCATTCATGAGGCCAAGCTGGCGG
>JBFHCW010000360.1:0-2370 GCA_041585035.1 Litorivivens sp. | reverse complement strand
TACGCCTGACACATTATGAGTGAACTCCCCGATATCCGCTGGACCCTGGTCTACTACCACCTGCTGCAATTAGCGGTGGCCTATATTCTCGCTCTGCCGATCGGCTGGGATCGTGAAGCGGGTTCCCGCGGCGTGGGTTTGCGCACATTTCCGCTGGTGGCCGCAGGGTGTTGCGGGTATCTGCTCATTGGCCTCGAAGTGTTGAGTGGGTCTGAAGCCTATGCGAGGCTCATGTACGGACTGATGAGCGGCATTGGCTTTATCGGTGGTGGCGCGATACTTAAAACAGATCGGAACGTCAGTGGCACTGCCACGGCAGCGGCGATTTGGTCTACCGGCGCGATTGGAACCGCGGTGGCTTTTCAGCGCTATGAAATAGCGATTTCGCTAAGCCTGGTGACTTTTTTCACCTTGAAATTTGTAAAACCCCTGAAGGGTATCGCGAACAGACAGCGCGAACCCTTGTCACAGTACCACCCGTCAAACGATGAGCGAAGTTCTTCGTCTTAAAAGACGCTGGCACATAACAGGAGTTAGCTATTGAAGGAAAACCCAACGCAGGCCTACCGCGCTGGACTCTGGCCGATGCCATTGCGCCACCACACACAGAAACGGAAAATGCGCCGGCTTGGAGTGGAAATCGAATTTGCCGGCCTGGAAATAGCGCAGATAGCGAAGCTGATCCAGGAGCACTTCGGCGGAGAAATTGACACAGTCTCAGATTATGAAAGTTTTGTCCGCAACACACCGCTCGGCGATTTCGGCGTAGAACTCGATTTTGCCTATTTAAAAAAGCTGGGCCGGGAAAAAGACCCCAGCCTGGAAGTGGATGATCTGGACAACCTGACAGAGGGGGTACTCGCCCTCGTCGCCAAGCGTCTGGTGCCTTGCGAAATCGTGAGCCCGCCACTGCCCATGAACGAGGTGTGGCGCCTGGAGTCGCTTATCACGGACCTGCGCCGCGCTGGCGCAAAAGGCACGAAGCACGCGATAGCCTATGCGTTTGGCCTGCAGTTTAATCCCGAAATGCCCGACCTGAAGGCAGAGACGATTCTGGCTTATTTGCGCGCTTTTCTGGCCATGTTTGAATGGTTGCGAGCGCGGAGCAAGATCGACCTGGCCCGGCGCGTCACACCCTATATTGATCCCTTTGAGAAAGACTACATCAAACTCATCATGGCGAATGACTACGCCCCGGATATGATTCAGCTGATTGACGATTACCTGAAATACAACCCCACCCGCAATCGGGCGCTGGATATGCTTCCGCTGTTTGCGCATCTCGATGAAGGCAGAGTACGCGCTGCGGTAGCTGACGACAGGATCAAGTCACGGCCGACGTTGCACTACCGGCTGCCCAACTGTCAGATTGACGAGCCCGAATGGGGATTGATTCGCCCATGGCGCGACTGGCTGCAAATTGAGGCCCTGGCCAGCGACCCCAACCGCCTTGACGCAGTATGCCAAAGCTATCGCGAGTATCTGCAAAACCCTGCGGGTGCACTGTTTGAAAACTGGGCCGCCGCCTCGACACATTGGCTGCTGCCCGAGCTGCTATAACCTTGCTGCTATGACTGACGCCAACAACAAGCCCCTTATCGGTGTAACCGGCGGTGATAGCCGTCTGCCCATAGCCTGGTGGTTTATCCGCTGGGCGCTGCAGCGCTGCGGCGTTCGGGTCTGCCATTTAACGCCTCAAAACCCAGCCCCCCCTGAAGCACTGGACGGTATTGTGGTCAGCGGCGGCGATGATATCGACCCAAGCCTATACCTACCCGATGCACCGGAAACCGCGCCCATGGATCCCGCCCGAGACCAGATGGAAATCGAAATCCTGAAGCGCATTCTGGATGGCGGCTTGCCGGTGCTGGGCATTTGCCGAGGCGCCCAGCTTCTGAACGTTGTGCTCGGTGGCTCACTGCATACGGATTTGCGCCGCATTCGCCAGCACACCTCAAACCGTCGCACACCGTTGCCGCGTAAAACCCTGCTGGTGGAACCCGAAACGCGACTGGCGGATCTGATGGGCAAGCCCCGCATGCGTATCAACAGTCTTCACCACCAGGCGATTTCCGAACTGGGTGAAGACCTGGTCGTCAGCGGTCGCGACCTCGACGGGATTGTGCAGGCCATCGAGCAACCCGGCGAGCGGTTTATGCTTGGCGTACAATGGCACCCGGAATACCTGCCGTACTTTTCCTCCCAGCGCGGTATTTTCAAGGCGCTCTGTCAGGCGGCACAGCAACGACGATGAGCGCTTATCTTGCACTGTTCTGGACGGCACTGGGCGCGGCAACCATCCTGCCCTTTTACTCGGAGTTCTTACTGATAGCGCTTTACAACCGCGGGTTGGATCCCTTTGGTCTGTGG
>JBFHCW010000359.1:0-2388 GCA_041585035.1 Litorivivens sp. | reverse complement strand
TGCTGGGGCAGATTACCGGTCGGCCGGTTGCTGAACGCCTGATAGCCAGCGTTGCTGCGGCAACCCTCGCGGTCTATCGGGGGGCGCGTATAATTCGAGCCCATGATGTTGCAGCCACATTGGATGCTGTGAAAGTCGCCCATGCAACAATAAGAGAGACACTGGATGAGTAGAAAATATTTCGGAACGGACGGTATTCGCGGTCGCGTCGGTGAAGGCAATATCACCCCGGAATTTGTGTTGCGGCTCGGTTGGGCTGTTGGGCGCGTGCTGGCGAAAGCACCGGGAGACAAGGTGCTGATCGGCAAGGATACGCGAATATCAGGCTACATGTTCGAGTCGGCACTGGAAGCCGGGTTGGTCGCCGCGGGTGTTGATGTGCGCCTGCTTGGCCCTATGCCTACCCCCGCCATCGCCTATCTGACGCGCACCATGAAGGCGGATGCGGGTATTGTGATCAGTGCCAGCCACAACCCCTTTGAAGACAACGGCATCAAGTTTTTCTCTGGTAATGGCTGCAAACTGCCCGATGAGGTGGAGTTGGAAATTGAAGCCCAGCTTGAAAAGCCGATGGAAACGGTAGATTCAGCGCGCTTGGGTAAAGTGTCGCGCATCAACGATGCGCCGGGTCGTTACATCGAATTCTGCAAGCGCGCCATGCCGATTGGATGTTCGCTGGACGGGCTCACCATCGTTGTGGATTGTGCTCACGGCGCGACCTATCAAGTGGGGCCGCAAACCCTGCGCGAACTTGATGCCAATGTGATTACCATGGGCACTTCGCCCGATGGGCTGAACATCAACAAAGAGGTCGGCTCGACGGCTCCCCAGGCTTTACAAAAAAGGGTGCTGGACGAAGGGGCGGATCTGGGTATTGCCTTCGACGGTGATGGTGACCGGGTCGTGTTTGTCGATCATCACGGCGACGTGGTCGATGGCGACGAGTTGCTGTTCGTCATTGCCCAGCACGAGATGCTGCGTAATGGCGCTGTTAGTGGTGTGGTCGGCACTCTGATGAGCAATATGGGCTTTGAGCTGGCCCTGAACGAGCTGGAAATTCCTTTTGCCCGCGCCAAAGTAGGTGACCGTTACGTTAAAGAGCTAATGGAATCGCGAGGTTGGCAGCTCGGTGGTGAAAACTCGGGTCACATTATCTGTTCCGATATCACCAGTACCGGTGACGGCATTATTGCAGCGCTGAAGGTATTACACGCGATGGTTGATTCCGGCCGTTCACTGGCTGACCTTAAATCCGGTATGAGCAAGTTTCCTCAGATTATGGAAAACGTGCGTATCAAGCCGGGATGCGAAGTCATGGAAAACGGCGATCTGAAAGCCGCGGTTGCGCAGGTGGAAAAGGAACTGGGTTCCCGTGGCCGGGTTTTGTTGCGCCCTTCGGGCACCGAGCCCGTGATTCGCGTGATGGTGGAGGGCGAATGCCGCGACACCGTCACCCGCTTGTGCCGGGGCCTGTCCGAAAAGGTGCAGCAACTCGCGGTTTAGTGCAGCTTCGTTCTTGTTTCCCTAGGGCAGTTTCTGTAACATTGGCGCCCGTTCTGGGGGGAAGGATAGACGATGCGGCAGAAGCTCGTTGCAGGTAACTGGAAGATGCACGGCAACAGCCAGAGCATCCGAGAGTTACTGACCGCATTGACGCCGGCAGTGGCTGGAAGTGCTGCTGAGATTGCTGTGATTCCCCCTCTGGTGTATGTGCCGCTCTGTGCGGATTTGCTTGCCGGCTCAACGGTATCAGTCGGTGCCCAGACCGTCAGTGAACAACGTGACCCGGGTGCGTATACCGGCGAAGTGTCCGCCGAGATGTTGGCAGACAGTGGCTGTCACTATGTTTTGGTAGGGCATTCCGAGCGCCGCTCACTTTACGGCGAGAATGACGCACTGGTCGCAGCCAAGGCTGAGGCAGCGTTGAAGGCAAATGTTTTGCCGATAGTTTGTGTCGGCGAAACCCGAGAACAGCGTGAAGCAGGTGAAACACTGAAGGTTGTCGGCAGACAGCTCGACGTGGTTCTCGCAACCCTGAAGTCGGGGCATGAAAAAATCACCGTAGCCTACGAGCCGGTGTGGGCCATTGGTACCGGGTTGACCGCATCGCCCGAGCAGGCTCAGGAAGTACACGCGTTTATTCGCAAACAATTGGCAGCGCACAGCGCTGATCTGGCTGACACCGTACGTATTCTTTACGGTGGTAGCGTAAAAGCGGCAAATGCCGCAGAATTGTTCGCCCAGCCAGATATAGACGGCGGTCTGGTGGGCGGCGCATCTCTGGATGCTGAAGAGTTTGCAGCAATCTGCAACGCCATTGGTTAGGTTATGGAACAGCTGATACTTATATTTCACGTGCTGGCAGCGCTCTGCATTGTCGGTCTTATC
>JBFHCW010000358.1:0-2408 GCA_041585035.1 Litorivivens sp. | reverse complement strand
GCAACGCTCTGTCGGCATCAAGGGCGCTGAAGTGGTTGCCTCCACCTTTGATGAACCGCCCTCGCGCCACGTGCAAGTTGCAGAAATGGTTATCGAAAAAGCCAAGCGACTGGTGGAACACAAGCGCGATGTTGTGATCCTGCTCGACTCCATCACCCGTCTGGCCCGCGCCTACAACACCATCGTGCCCAGCTCCGGCAAGGTACTGACCGGCGGTGTTGACGCCCACGCCCTGGAACGGCCCAAGCGTTTCTTCGGGGCAGCCCGGAACGTCGAAGAAGGCGGCAGCCTGTCAATTATCGCCACCGCACTGATCGACACCGGCTCGAAAATGGACGAGGTCATCTACGAAGAGTTCAAGGGCACCGGTAACATGGAATTGCACCTGGACCGAAAGATTGCCGAGAAGCGCGTCTACCCGGCAATCAATATCCGCCGCTCCGGCACCCGCCGCGAAGAACTGTTGACCGGCGAAGATGAACTGCAACGCATGTGGATTCTGCGCAAGCTTCTGCACGGCATGGAAGACAGCCCGGCCGTAGAGTTCCTGCTGGACAAGCTGAAAGATACCAAGACCAACAGCGAGTTCTTTGACTCGATGAAAAGGAAGTAAGGTCGGCGAGCAGGCGTCTGATGCAGTTCTTGTCGGACGCCTGACGTCTGACGTCTGACGCCTATGAAATACTCCGATCTGCGCGACTTTATCAAGCACCTCGAATCCGTTGGCGAACTGAAGCGCATCACTCACCCCGTCGATCCAAAGCTGGAAATGACGGAGATCTGTGACCGCGTACTGCGCGCCGGCGGCCCGGCCCTCCTGTTCGAAAACCCCATTGGCTACGACATGCCCGTGCTGGCCAACCTGTTCGGCACGGAAAAACGCGTTGCCCTCGGTATGGGACAGGAGTCTATTGAGGCTCTGAGCGAAGTCGGCGAAGTCCTCGCCTTTCTGCGTCAGCCTGATCCACCCAAAGGCTTGCGCGACGCCTGGAACAAGGCACCTATCTTCAAACAGGTGCTGAACATGGCGCCCAAGCAGTTGCGCAGCGCGCCCTGCCAGGATGTGGTGCTCGAAGGCGATGCGGTAGATCTTTATAAAATTCCGATTCAAACCTGCTGGCCCGAAGATGCTGCCCCGCTGGTGACCTGGCCGCTGGTTATTACCCGCGGCCCCAACAAAGAGCGGCAAAATCTCGGCATTTATCGCATGCAACTGATCGGTCGCAATCGACTGATCATGCGCTGGCTGTCTCATCGCGGGGGCGCGCTGGACTTCCAGGAATTCAAAGCCTTACACCCAGGCGAAAACTACCCGGTCTCGGTCGCGCTGGGCGCCGATCCCGCCACCGTACTCGGCGCCGTCACTCCGGTGCCGGACAGCATCAGCGAATACGGCTTTGCCGGACTTCTGCGCGGCAGCAAGACCGAAGTCGTTAAGTCGCTGAGCAATGAACTTCAGGTGCCCGCCAGCGCAGAGATTATTCTGGAAGGCTATATCGCGCCCGATGACATGGCCGACGAAGGCCCTTTTGGCGACCACACCGGTTACTACAACGAGATTGAGCGCTTCCCGGTGTTCACCGTTACGCATATTACGCATCGCCACAAACCCATTTATCACAGCACCTACACCGGCCGGCCGCCGGATGAGCCAGCGGTGCTTGGCCTCGCCTTAAACGAAGTGTTTGTTCCGATCATCAAACGGCAGTTTCCGGAGATTACCGACTTCTACCTGCCGCCGGAGGGCTGCTCCTATCGTATGGCCGTGGTCACCATGAAGAAGCAATACCCCGGCCACGCCAAGCGGGTGATGTTCGGGGTGTGGTCTTTCCTGCGCCAGTTTATGTACACCAAGTTTGTCATTGTGACCGACGACGACGTCAATGCCCGGGACTGGAAGGATGTGATCTGGGCCATGACCACGCGCATGGATCCCGCGCGCGACACGGTACTGGTAGAGAATACCCCTATCGACTACCTCGATTTTGCGTCGCCGATTTCCGGCCTTGGCTCAAAGATGGGCATGGACGCCACCAATAAATGGCCCGGCGAAACTGACCGGGAATGGGGCCGACCGATAGTGATGGACGACATCACCAAACAGCGAGTCGACGACATGTGGCAGTCGCTAGGCCTCTCATCCGGAGACTGACATCAGCTTTGCGCGCACGGAATTCTCCCAGCATGAACGCTAACAGCTCGCATGAGTGCAGCATCACACCGCCGCCTTTATCGCTCTACATCCACGTACCCTGGTGCGTGCGCAAATGCCCCTACTGCGATTTCAATTCGCATGAGGGCAGCAAAGCGCTGCCCGAAGCCGAATACGTCGCCGCGCTTCTGGAAGATCTGAGCCACGACCTGCATCTCGCTCAGGACCGCACCATAGAGTCTGTCTTTATCGGCGG
>JBFHCW010000357.1:0-2409 GCA_041585035.1 Litorivivens sp. | reverse complement strand
CGGGCTTCCGGGATGATGGTATTGGCATAGGCTTCCGCTTCGTTTTTCAGGCGAGCCTTGTCTTCCTTGGCGCGGGTAACGTCGTCAAAGGCATCCTGCACCTGGGCAGGCGCCCGCGATTCACGGATGTTCACTTCCGACACCAGAATGCCGGTCTGGTAGTTATCCAGATAATTCTGCAGACGCTGCTTCACGTCCACGGCCATTTTTTCACGGCCGGCGGTGATGACATCATCCATCGACGAGCCACCCACCACATGCCGCAGGGCACTTTCCATCGCCTGCTCCAGGCTGTGCTCGGGGTTGCGAACCTTCAGCAGGAAGTGAGCGGGATCCGATACGGTGTACTGCACCGACATGGGCACGTCGACGATGTTTTCGTCTTCAGTCAGCATGGATGCTCGGTGCTCAGCCTGACGCACCTTGGTCACATTGACCTTTTCCACCACGTCTATCAGCGGCGGACTCCAGTGCAGACCGGCAGAGTTGGTGACATGGTAGACACCCAGCCGCAGGACTACGGCTTTTTCCTGCTCGTCCACCTGATAAAAGCCGAACACGGCCCAGATGAAGGTCGCGATCGCGAGAATGACACCGGCCGAACCTGCGCCGAAGCCGGACGGAGAACCGCCCTGACCACCACCGCTGCCGCCAAAGATGCCGCCGAGTTGTTCTTTGAACTTTTTCAGCGCCTCATCAAGGTCCGGAGGACCCTGATTGTTACCGCCCCACGGGTCATTATTATTGCCACCCGGTTCATTCCAGGCCATGCCATTCTCCTAAACCAGCCTATTGTCGTCGCTAAAAGCGACTCGAAGTCTATCAAACTTTGGGCTCCGGTCTAACCAGCGTCAGCTCAGACCGGAGCGATTGTCAGTGCGCGCGCAGGTTTTCCAGCTTCTCGCCCTCCTGGGCAAGCAAGCGCATCAAATCTGCCTTCGGCATTCGAATGTGCAGCGTGCAGCCCTGCTCGTTGTATTCTTCCTGCTGGACGCCGCCGAGGGCGAACAGCCGTGAGCGCAGTCGCGATTTTTCCGGCGGCAGCACGACATCGGTATCCACTACATCGCCGGCCAGCCGTTCGCTGAGGGCCTCCATCAACAGATCCAGCCCCTTGGCGCGCCGCGCCGACAGCCACACCCTAACCGGCAGACCTTCGCTGTTACGCTCTATGCGCGGCGGCTGACCGATCAGGTCGATCTTGTTATAGACCTCCAGCATCGGCAGCTCATCGGCACCGATTTCCGCCAGCACTTCGTGCACCTGGCGATTGTGGTCGTCGCGCTCCTCGTCGGCACAGTCAATCACATGCACCAGCAAATCCGAACTGACCGCCTCTTCCAGTGTGGCCCGGAAGGACTCTACCAGCTTGTGCGGCAAATGGCGGATAAAACCTACCGTATCGGCCACCACCACCGGCCCCACATCGGCGACCTGCAGGCGGCGCAAGGTCGGGTCGAGCGTGGCAAACAGCTGGTCCGCCGCATACACATGGGACGCCGTCAGGGAGTTGAACAGGGTCGACTTGCCGGCATTGGTGTAACCGACAAAGGACAGCGTCGGAATCTCGGCCCGCTTGCGGGCCCGGCGAGACTGATCGCGCTGCCTGCGCACCTTTTCCAGACGCGCCTGAATGCTCTTGATGCGCCCCCGCAGCAAGCGGCGATCGCTCTCGAGCTGGGTTTCACCCGGCCCGCGCAGGCCGATACCGCCTTTTTGCCGCTCCAGGTGAGTCCAGCCGCGAATCAGGCGCGTGGACATATGCTCCAGTTGGGCCAGTTCCACCTGCAGCTTGCCCTCGTGGGTACGGGCCCGCTGGGCAAAAATATCGAGAATCAGGCCGGTGCGATCCAGCACCCGGCACTGCAATTCCTTCTCGATATTGCGCTCCTGACTGGGGCTCAGCGCGTGATTGAACAGCACCAGCTCCGCCTCGTGCTCCACCACCAGCTGACGGATTTCCTCCAGCTTGCCGGAGCCGACGAAGGTTTTGGCGTGAGGCATGGGGCGCTGGCCGCGCACAAAATAGACCGGCTCACCGCCGGCCGAGGTGACCAGCTGCATAAATTCGCCCGGATCTTCGCGCTCGGTCACACCGCTGAAATCGATGTGAACCAGCACCGCGCGCTCACCGGTATCGGGACGCTCAAATAGCAAAGTGGTCTCCCACAACACAGCCGCCGGATACCCGCAGGCACCGGCGACCGATAAAGGAGTTCAGCAATGTAATGTCAGAACCGTGAAACGAAAAGAACTCAGGTCTCATCATCTTCCGGCGGATGCTGCATCGGCAGCCGGACGACCCGCGAGGGCACGACGGTAGAAATGGCGTGTTTGTACACCATCTGGCTGACCGTGTTTTTAAGCAACACGACAAATTGGTCGAAGGACTCGATCTGGCCCTGAAGT
>JBFHCW010000356.1:0-2419 GCA_041585035.1 Litorivivens sp. | reverse complement strand
TGCCAGCCCAAAACTGATCAAGCGAGCAGATCTAAAGCAAATGAAGCCAGGCTCGGTGCTGGTGGATGTGGCGATTGATCAGGGTGGCTGCTTTGAGAGCAGTCGGCCCACAACCCACGATCAGCCCACCTATATAGAAGAAGGTATTGTGCATTACTGCGTGGCCAATATTCCGGGGGCGGTACCGCGCACAGCAACCGCGGCACTGTCGCGGGCGACCTTTCCGTATATCAGTGCCATTGCCAGCGAGGGCTGGTTTCAGGCGCTGTCGGCAGATACAGGCTTGGCTGCCGGGCTGAGTGTGAGCGGAGGCAGGCTCTACTGCCCCGCCGTAGCGCGGGCTCAGGGGCGTGCATGCGAGGCCTCGCCCTTTGCGCCGACAACCGCGAAGGGGTAGATGTGTTTTTCGTATGAATAGCGTCAAATCGTATGATAAGAGGCGTTGATATAACCCATAACTATAGGAATGCGTAAATATACTCCCTTAGGATTACGCATATCGCTTGCTTCGGGCCCGCCCCCTGACTACACTTGGTGCTCAATTTTTCTGCCAGAGCTATTGAGTCAGGCATGTCACAGAATCCATCACTTCCGTTAAGTTTGCCTGCCCTAGTGGCCTGGGCGGCTGAAGAGTACGGCGACAAAACAGCGATCAAGGAAGGGGAGCGCCGGGTCAGCTATGACGAGCTGGCGCAGCTTGGTTGTCGAGCCGCAGCGGCGTTTGTTGCCGCGGGTGTCGAGAAGGGCGACCGGGTGGCGATCTGGGCACCGAATATGACCGAGTGGATTGAGGCGGCGATTGGTCTGGAATCTGCCGGCGCGGTTCTGGTGCCGCTTAACAACCGCTTGCAGGGCAATGAGGCGGCCGACATTCTGCGTCGCAGCGGTGCCCGCATTCTGCTCACGTACACCCAGTTAGAAAAAGGTGAGCCTCTGGCCCTGCTGGAAGGCGAAGATCTGCCGACGCTTCAGCACAAAATACTGCTGCGGGGCAGCGACCATCGCGCCCAAAGCTGGGAGGCCTTTCTCGAGCAAGCCGATGAGGTCGATATCGAAGTGCTGGAAGAGCGGTTGTCGGCCGTTGAACCCGACGATGTAGCCGACATGCTGTTTACCTCCGGCACCACGGGCAAACCCAAGGGTGTGCTTTGCACGCATCGCCAGAATATTCAGGTGTTCAAAACCTGGGGTGATACGGTTGGCCTGCGCAGCAGCGACAACTACCTGATCATTAATCCCTTCTTTCATACCTTTGGTTACAAAGCCGGCTGGCTGGCGGCGATCATTTTTGGCAGCACCATTTTGCCGGTGATGGCCTTTGATAAAGAAGCGGCGATGGCCCAGATCGAACAGGATAAGGTCACCATGCTGCCCGGTGCGCCTTCATTGTATGAAATGCTGCTGGCCGATCCCGGACGCGATAAATACGACCTGTCCAGCTTGCGACTCGGCGTGACCGGTGCCGCCTCGGTTCCCGTCAAGCTGGTCAAGGACATGCGCGATGTCCTCGGTTTTGAAACCGTTGTGACCGCTTACGGCCTTACCGAATCCACCGGTGTGGTCACAATCTGCCGCCCTGATGACGACGCCGAAACCATCGCCACCACCTCCGGCCGCGCTATCGCGGGAGTCGAGGTGAAATGCGCCAACCCGGATACCGGTGAAGAAGTCGCGCGCGGCAGCGAGGGCGAGATTTGGGTGCGCGGCTATAACGTGATGAAAGGCTATTTCGATATGCCCGAGGCCACGGCTGAAACCATTACCGCAGAGGGCTGGCTGCGCACCGGCGATATCGGTGTGATGGATGAGCGAGGGTATCTGCGCATCACCGATCGCTTAAAAGACATGTACATCATGAACGGCGAAAACGTCTATCCGGCCGAAGTGGAGAAAACCCTCTACGGTATGGACAGTATTGCCCAGGTGGCGGTTATCGGTGTGCCCAAACAGCCGCAGGGCGAGGTGGGCATGGCCTTTGTCGTCCCGAAGCCTGGCGCAGAGCAGAACAAACAGGCCGTGCTGGATTATGCGAGCGAGCATCTGGCGCGCTACAAAGTGCCGATGCACGTGGCCTTTGTCGACAGCCTGCCGCTGAATGCCTCGGGCAAGGTCGTTAAGCCGGAGCTGAAAAAACTGGCGCAAGAACTCGGCCATGGCTGATGGCGTATTGAAAGATGCGGTGGCTGAGCGCATCCCCATGCATTCGCTGGAGATGGACGAAGCCGACCACAAGCTGGTTTCCCTGCTGCGCCAGGACGGGCGCATGGCCTTCAAGGCGCTGGCAGAGAAAACCGGCTTGACGGAAAACACCGTTCGCAGCCGTTTGCGGCGTCTGGAAGAGCAGGATTTGCTGCGGGTGGTTGCGGTAACCGATTTTGAAGCCGCAGGCTTTTCGCTGATGCTCGCCGTCGGCGTGCAG
>JBFHCW010000355.1:0-2428 GCA_041585035.1 Litorivivens sp. | reverse complement strand
GCATTCTCGGCCCAGCCGGCCTCTGCAGCTGAGTTGGACAAGGCGCTGCGTCGCTTTCGCAATTACCACTGGCTGCGCATTGTCTGGCGCGACCTCAACCGTCTGGCGGATACCTCCCAAACCACCAAAGACCTCAGTCTGCTAGCTGACCGCTGTCTGCAGATCGCGCTCGATTTTCATCACGCGGAGCTGGCAGTTGAGTGGGGTGAGCCTCACAGTCGCAGCTGTGAACCGCAGCGGCTGGTCGTGATTGCGATGGGCAAGCTGGGGGCCTGTGAGCTGAACTTGTCCTCGGATATCGACCTGATTTTTACCTACCCTGAGTCGGGCGAGACGGTGGGTGGTGTGCGGCAGGTGGACAACCAGCAGTTCTTTATCAAGCTGGGGCAGCGCATTATTGCCAGCCTCGATCAGCGCACGGTGGACGGATTTGTGTTCCGCATGGACATGCGGCTGCGTCCCTACGGCCAGAGCGGCCCGCTGGTGATCAACTTTGATGCTATGGAAGAGTACTACCAGGATCAGGGGCGTGAGTGGGAGCGCTACGCCATGATCAAGGCGCGGGCCGTGGCCGGTGATATCGCCTCCGGCGAGCGTTTGCTGGCTGACCTGAAGCCCTTTGTCTACCGCCGCTATATCGATTTTTCGGTGATCGAAGCCCTGCGCGAAATGAAAGGCATGATTCGGCGCGAGGTCAAGCGGCGTCAATTGCAGGACAATATCAAGCTGGGCAGCGGTGGCATTCGCGAGGTGGAATTTATCGCCCAGTGTTTTCAGCTGGTGCGCGGGGGGCGCGAGCCGACCCTGCAGGAGCGACGCCTGTTGGTGGTGCTCAACGAATTGCTAGAGCTGGAGCAGTTGCCCGTTGAGGCGGTGCGGGAGCTGACAGCGGCTTACGAATTTTTGCGAGACAGCGAGCACGCCATTCAGGCCTGGCTCGATCGTCAAACCCAGCATTTACCCCGTGAGCCTAAAGAGCGCGCTGCGCTGGCCTGGGTGATGGGATTTGATAACTGGAAGGCCTACGCGGCGGCACTGCAACGCCACCGCGAGAATGTGGCCGCTCACTTTGAGGCGGTTATAGCGGATCCGGAAGACAGTGATGAAATTGAACTGTCCGAGCGCCCATGGGAAGACCTGTTGGAAAGCGCGGAGCATTCGACCCTGCTGGCCGAGCTGGAAGACGCGGGCTTTGATGAGGCCGAAGAAGTCGCCCGGTTGACGCTGGCCATGCTGGAGGGTGGCACCGTCAAGCGTATGCAGAGTATTGGTCGGGAGCGCCTGTATGATTTTCTGCCCCGCCTGTTCGATGCCTGTGTTGACGCAGAGTTGCCCGGTCGCTGCTACCTGCGGATTTTGCCGCTGGTGGAGTCGGTCCTGCGCCGCACCGCTTACCTTGTTTTGTTAATCGAAAATCCTGGCGCCCTCAGCCGGCTGGTGCGCCTGTGTGACGCCAGTCCCTGGATTTCCCGTCAACTGGCCCGCAACCCGGTGCTGCTCGACGAACTGCTCAATGAGCACAGCCTGTTTTCCGTGCCTGACAAAGAAGGCCTGTACAGCGAGCTGCGCCAGCAATTGCTGCGTATTCCCGAAGATGATCAGGAAGCGCAGATGGAGGCCCTGCGTTATTTCAAACTGGCTCATATCCTGCGGGTAGCCGCCTCGGAAATCGTTGGCACCCTGCCGTTGATGAAGGTCAGCGACTATCTCTCTGCCATTGCCGAGGTCGTGCTTAGCCATGTGCTTGAGCTGGCCTGGCAGGATTTGCAGGCCCGCCACGGCAATCTGCCCGGTTGTGAAAGAGAGCTGCCCTTCGTGGTGGTGGCCTACGGCAAGCTGGGCGGGCTGGAGCTGAGCTATGGCTCGGATCTGGATCTGGTGTTTATTCACGATGTCGAAAGCACCGCAGTAACCGACGGCAAGCGGCCGGTGGATGCGGCCACCTTCGTAACCCGGCTTGGCCAGCGTATGATTCATATACTCACCGCGACGACCGGGTTGGGCCAGCTCTATGAGGCGGACATGAGGCTGCGTCCGTCGGGCAACTCGGGCCTGTTGGTGGCGTCGTTCAAGTCCTTCGAGGAATATCAGCACACCAGTGCCTGGACCTGGGAGCATCAGGCGCTTGTTCGGGCCCGAGTGGTGGCGGGCGGTGAGGGTTTGGCGAAGCGCTTTGCCGAGCTGCGCGCAGCCTTGCTGGGCAAGCCCCGTGATGAGGAGACCTTGCGCAAGGAGGTGGTGGAAATGCGCGACCGCATGCGCGAGCACCTTTCCAGCGAAAGCAGCGGCAAAAAAAATGAGAGCTTTGAGCTGAAACAGGGGCTTGGAGGTATCGTTGATATTGAATTTATGGTGCAATATGCGGTTCTCGCCCAGGCCTGCCGGTACCCCTCGCTCACGCGATATACCGACAACATCCGGATTCTGG
>JBFHCW010000354.1:0-2439 GCA_041585035.1 Litorivivens sp. | reverse complement strand
GGAAGCCTGACCAAAGGCGGCAAAGGTGACATTTTCCAGACCGAACTGCGAATAGCTCTGAGGCGTCAACGTGCCGACCATCGGTGTCGAGCCAGCCGCTGTCTGTGTCGGCCCCGGCGCCTGTCCGGTGGCCAGCTTGCCGAGGTTTTCGAGATCGAAGCCAGCGAGAGCAGTAAACAGTGAAAAAGGCTCTTCATTGGTTTCACGCATACCGAACAGGCCCAGCGTATAGGACAGGGTTTCCGCCTGATTGCTGCCGTTAAACTGAAACTCGAGACTCACCGAGTCGCGCTGACTGCGCTGATCCGGATCGAGAAAGGAGATACCGTAGGATTCGCTGTACTTGGCGGGGCCGCCGTCGTTATCGCCAAGCCACTGGGGGCCCTTTTCTGCACCGCGCACACCAAGCACCGTTTTGATGGTGTGGTATTCGCTCAGCTCCCACTGCAAGGTAGCCCCCACCATTGCCGATTCCAGATCACGCTTCATATACGGATTGGGGCCGATCCGCGTCGTGTAATCGCCCTGCACTTCGCGCGAGTTGGATTCGCAGTTGTTCTTGAAGGCGCTGGGGTTTTGCGGGTCAGTGTCACCGGCCCACATCACATACAACCCACGCATAAACAGGGATTCCTCGTTGACCACGTTGCAGTGATCCGTCGCAATCTGTTCATTGACCCGGCCGTAATAGGCAAAGGCATCCAGGCTCATCGCTGAACTGATGTCCCAGCGCAGCTGCGCTATGACCGAAGAGCGGTCGTTGTCACCGCCACGCGTGGTGCCGACCAGATCGTCTTCAATGTAGCCGTCGTCCTTGATTGTGTTGGCAGCCACCTTCACAAAAAGGTAATCGGTCAGCGGGACATTGACGCTGGCCTTGGCCCGGCGCAAACCGCGATTGCCGACACCAATGTCAAGATAGGACTCAAAGGTGTCGGCGGGTTTGACCAATGACATCACCATGGCGCCGCCCGTGGTGTTCTTGCCAAACAAGGTGCCCTGAGGCCCGCGCAGCACCTGAATACTGGAGACATCGACCGTATCCAGTAACTGTCCGTCTGCCCGTGGCAAAAAAAGATCATCCAGATAGACCCCGACCGCCGGATCAACCCGGGCAAAACCGGTACGCTCGCCCACACCGCGAATAAAAATCGCACTGGAGCGGTTTTTCATGATCTCCAGACTCGGCACCACCTTGGCAAGATCCTGGACATTGCCAAGGCCTCTCTCGCGTAAATCATCGCCGGATAATGCACTGACCGCGATCGGCGTTTCCTGGATGTTTTCCGCGCGGCGCCGTGCGGTAACGATAACCTCCTCCAGAACCGCGCTCTGCCCTTCAGCAATAGCCAGAGACGGCATAACGGGCACGCTCGCTATCGCCGCCAACAAGGCCCATCGGGTATTTGTTTTTATCATTATTCTTTCCTGGCTATTCGGATAATGTTTATTGGCTGGCAGCCTGGCGCCCGGCCAGACGACCAAAAAAGGTCACGTCGGCGACAGACATCCCGCTGGCATAGCCCGCTGACGTTCTCGGAATGCCGGCAACCGTGCGACCGGCCGCGTACAGGCCGGGAACTGCACTTCCGTCAGCTCGCAACACCTCGCCGGTCGGCCGCGCCTCCAGCCCACCCAGGGTAAAAACCGGCGGGCGGATCTGGTCCAACGCATAGCTGACCAGCGCAAACGGCCCGCAATCCAGTGGCATCAGCCAGTCTTTGGCTTTGTGAAACAGCGGGTCCTGCCCCTTGGCGGCATGGCGATTGTAGAAGTCTACGGTGTACTGCAAGGCACCTTCGGGAAAGCCGGCTTCCGCTTCCACTTCGGCCACACTTTCGCCGACTGCCACGATGTCTACTTGCAGATAGGCTGGCCGCTCAAAGTGCCGGTTATCGATAAACATGAAAATTCGGCCACCACTTTGCTGCACGGCAAAATGACCGAGGCGGGCGAGATAGACATCTTCGTTCACAAAGCGCTGGCCCTGCTCGTTAACGAAAATACCGTAGGTAAGCTGTGGCGGCGGGTAGTGGGCAATACCCACAAAGGCTTCGCCCATATTGATGATATTGCCGCCGCCGGCCTGACCCAGCCGGATGCCGTCACCGCGATCGCCGGGGTTGCCGTGGCGGGTAGCAATAGGATCCAGCCCCGGCAGGTATTTACGGGTCATGGCTTCATTCATGACAAAGCCGCCGGTACACAACACCACGCCCTTGCGGGCTTCAATGGCGACCTGTTGATTGTCGATTTTGGCAATGGCGCCAACCACCCGGCCCGTGTCGTCCTGCACGAGTGCCGTAAGCTTGGCATCACAGCGAATATCGGCGCCGGACTCCTGTACTCTTGCCATCAGTTGGCCCATAAACACCAGACCTCCACTGTGATCTGCATCCGCCGGCAGGTGACCACGCGGCGCCGGCGTCGCGCTTTCAG
>JBFHCW010000353.1:0-2450 GCA_041585035.1 Litorivivens sp. | reverse complement strand
GTTGATGAGCGAAGCCAACAAGCTTGCAGCTCAGCTCGCTGCCGGTCCTCGCCTGTCACATGGCGTAGTGAAAAAACTGCTGGCCTCGACTTTCAATGAAAGCCTGGAAACGCAAATGGAGTTGGAATCGCAGGGTATTGCCGCTGTGATGAATACCGCTGACGGCCGCGAGGGCATTGAAGCCTTTAAGGCCAAGCGCAAACCGGAATTCAAGCTCTAAGCCTTACTTCCCGACTGGAGTCCGCGAGCGTGGACTCCACTCACCACTCACACCTCGGGCAGGGTTTCGCAGGCCATAAAATGCTCGGCTACTTTCGCAAGACCGTGGGCATCGCTGCTTCCGGCCAGTTCCCTGCATGAATGCATGGCGAAAGTAGGCACGCCAATATCGACCGTGCGCACGCCCAAGGCAGAGGATGTAATGGGGCCGATCGTGCTGCCACAGCCCATATCACTGCGAATGACAAACTGCTGCACCGGCACCTCACAGGCCTTACAGAAGGCCGTAAACAGTGTGTTCGTCTCGCTGGTACTGGCGTAGCGCTGATTGGCATTGATTTTAATGACCGGCCCGGCGTTTAGCAGCGGGCCGTGATTATTGTCGTGGCGGTCGGCGTAGTTCGGGTGAACCCCGTGGGCATTGTCTGCCGACACCATCAATGAGCGGTGTATTGCGCGCTCAAAATTTTCATGGGTGCCGGCAATACGTTGGAGAATGGATTTGAGCATTGGCCCCTGGGCGCCAATGGCCGACTGACTACCCACCTCTTCGTGGTCGTTGCAGACCAGCACGCTGTGCGTGTTATCGCCCGCCCCCAGCAAGCCGGCGAGGCCAACATAACAAGACAACAGATTGTCCAGCCGGGCGCTGGCGATAAACTCGTTTTTCCAACCCACCAGTGCCGGTGGCTGGGTATCAAACAGACTCAGATCGAAATCCAGTATTTCACTGGCATCATCGCTGCCCAGCTGCCGCAAATGATCCAGAAGCAGGCTGTGCAGGTCGCTGCCCTCAGGGCCCTGACAGACAATAGGAGACATGTCTGTCTGCGGGTTTACGGTGCGCGCATTATTGGCTTCACGGTCCAGATGAATGGCGAGACTCGGGATAATCGCGATCGGCCTTTCCAGGTTAATCAGGCAGCGGCGATGCTCGCCAGTCGCCGTTTTAAAGTGTACCCGCCCGGCCAGCGACAGGTCCCGGTCAAACCAGGGATTCAACAGCGCACCGCCGTAAACCTGAACGCCCCACTGCCGATAGCCTTTCTTTTCCAGGTCGGCTTGGGGTTTGAGCTTCAAGCAGGGACTGTCGGTATGTGCTCCCCAGAGCCGCCAGCCGCTGTCCAGCAGCGGTGACTGCCCATAGACAAAGGCCACCAGACTGGACTGATTGCGCTGCACGTAATATTTACCGCCGGGCTCCAAATGCCAGGCCTCAGCCTCATTCAGCTCGACAAAACCCGCCTCACCCAAGCGCCGGCTCATTTGCGCGACCGCATGAAAGGGGGTCGGGCTGGCCTGGAGAAAGTCCAGCATAGCCTGATTAAAGTGATCTTGTTCCGTCATGCTTTGCTTCCGTCAGAAGAGTTCCGGGAGGTACTTTCCAGGCGGGCCAGCAGACTGGAGGTATCCCAGCGAGCGCCACCCAAGGCCTCCACCTCACTGTAAAACTGATCCACCAACGCGGTGACCGGCAAGTGGCTGTGATTGCGGCGGGCCTCGGCCAGTGCGTAGCTCAAATCCTTGCGCATCCACTCCACCGCAAAACCAAAATCGTACTTACCTTCGATCATGGTTTTATAGCGGTTTTCCATCTGCCAGGACTGGGCTGCGCCCTGAGAGATCACGTCGACCACCTCGGCCGCATCAAGACCGGCATTTTTGGCAAATTGAATACCTTCTGCAAGCCCCTGCACCAGCCCCGCAATGCAGATCTGATTTACCATTTTAGTGAGCTGACCGGCACCAACCCCGCCCAATCGCCGGGCGCGTTTGGCGTAGCATTCCAGTACCGGGAACAACTGCTCGCAATCGGCTTTCGCGCCGCCCATCATCACGGTCAATACCCCGTCTTCGGCGCCTTTCTGACCACCGGATACCGGCGCGTCAACAAAACGCACGCCAGATTTCTCTGCGGCCTGCCCCATGCGCCTTGCCAGCTCGGCGGAGGTTGTTGTGTGATCACACAACAACGCGCCCTGCTTCATGGCGGCCATTAGGCCGCCTTCACCAACCAGCATGGCCTCGACATCTTCATCCGCACCGAGGCAACAAAAAACAATATCCGCGCCAGCGACGGCGTCTGCAGCCGTTTCAGCACGGCGACCGCTGTAACTCGCCTGCCAACGTTCGGCTTTAGCCGCGCTGCGATTGTATACAGAAAGCTCATAGCGCTGACTCAAATGCCCCGCCATCGGAAAGCCCATAACACCCAAACCGATAAAGGCGAG
>JBFHCW010000352.1:0-2456 GCA_041585035.1 Litorivivens sp. | reverse complement strand
GCTGGATATCTACGAGGTATTCGCTGCCATGCCCCGTGATGGCGGCTTGCGCACAGCCTTTGTCGACAAAGTGGCAGAGTTGAAAACACGTGGTCTCAGGCGGGCAATCATCACCAACAACGTAAAAGAGTTCGCCGATGGCTGGCGCTCTTTGTTGCCCGTCGATGAACTGTTCGAGCTGGTGGTCGATTCCTGTATCGAGGGCGTGCGCAAACCCAATCCGAAAATCTTTGAGCTCACCCTGCAGCGCATGGGCATTGATGACCCATCCCGTACCGTTTTTCTCGATGACTACCCGGCCAACATTGCCGCAGCGCAAAAGCTGGGCATGAGAACCGTGCTGGTCACCGAGGATGCGGATGCAGCGTTGTTGGAGTTGGATGGGCTACTGAACGTTTAAGTCAGGCTTTCACCCTCTCCCCAGGGGAGAGGGTGCCTCTTGCTGTTCAGTTGGTTTGCAAGCCTGCCACATCCGGGTAGCGCTGCTGCCAGTTTTCAATCAGCGGCTTTTGGTCGATATCCTCGGGATGAAAACCGCGTTTGAAGGCCTTGAGAAAGTGCGGGATGGACTCACGCATCAGGCCACCTTTACCCCAGAAAAATTTCATGGCCTGCCACCATTCTTTAAGACTGGCGCGACGGTTGTCGGCGCGCATCAGCAGGCGCTGAAAGGAGATGGCGCGGCCGAAAAACAGCAGCAGCGTCATAAACATTACTCGCCGTCGAAGAAATTCATTGTCGACGCATTCGCGAAACACATCAAAGGCCACCGCCTTGTGCTCAATCTCTTCCACCGCATGCCAGATAATCATTTTGCGAAAGGTCGGATCCATCTGCTCGAGCAGGTCGGGGTGGCGCAAGGCGTGTTCGGCCATGGTTGCGGTAACATGCTCCAGCGCAACGGTAATGGCAAGCTGGCGCTGCGGCTTGAGCCGCTTGCGAGCAAGTGCGAGCAGAGCCTTGGCTTTGGCAGCTACCGTATTGACGGGGAAACCCTTGGCTTCCAGTGCATTGTTGAAGTCCTCGTGAGCTTTACCGTGGTGGGCTTCCTGGCCGATAAAGGCCCGGATTTCCTGCTGCAACTTCGGATCCTTTACGTCATCGCGGTAGTAGCGAACTGTATCGATAAAGAACCGCTCACCGTCGGGAAAGGTGCCTGACAGGGCATAGAAAAAAGTCGATATCAGCGGATTCCCGCCAAACCAGTATTTTTCCATGTCATTATCGATGGCAAAATTCATGCGACGTACAGTGATGCTGTTGTCCATGCTGGGCTCCTGTGGCCGACGACTCCTGTCGGCATTTATCAAGTATTGATTTGTCGATGGTGAAAATATGCCACCATCACCGTGGCAGCGGCAGGTTATATCGTCGCAATATCGGGTGCTTTGGGATCAAGGGAGATTTCAGTGAACGCAGACAGGGTGGGGCAAGGACGCTACGGAATCTCCAGCGATTACCTGATTTCACTCAGTGAGCAGGCCTTTGAACGCGGTATGAGCGTGGCTGACCTGCTGGACGGTAGTGGCCTGGAGCCCGGTATTCTGCTGCAGCAGGATGTCTCAGTGGGACACGACTCGTTTCTTGCGGCCATGCGTAACTTTTGCGCCTACGACGGTAATTTCTGGACGGCACTGGAAGGCGGTCGGCGTATGACGCTTTCCAAGCACGGTTACGTCGGCTACGCCGCCCAGCACAGCCAGACACTCATGGATGCCGCAGAAAAGCTCTATCGCTATGTGTCTACCCGTATCGAGTTCTTCGAATTGCAGCCGGGAGAAGATCCGGATCGGGCGAAGCTTATTCTGCTTCCGCTCGTTAATGACAATGCCACGCTGCGCTATGTCGCACTGAATTTTCTGGTCTGTCTCGAAACTCTGTGCAGACAGATTCTCGGGCGCAGTGCCAGCGAATTTCCGAGCCTTATCACCTTGACGGGCTCTCCGCCCGAAACGCCGATGCCGCCCTTGCCTGCGGGTTCGCGTATCGATTTTAACTGCTCTCATTACAGCCTGAGCTGGCCACGCAGTATTGTGGATGCGCACATTCCCGCGCGCGATGAGGATCTGGCGAGGCTGGCTGAGGCGCGCTGTGAAAGTGACTTGCGCAAGCACTCTGAACAACAGAGCGTATCGGAACGTATCACCTTGCAGTTGCAGCGCATGGAAGGCAGTTTGCCGCCGCTGGAGGAAATTGCTGCCCGGCTGAATATGTCCGTAGCCACCTTAAAGCGGCGCCTGAAAGCCGAAGACAAGAGTTATCAGCAACTCAAGGATGAGCAGCGCCAGCGTCAGGCGTCGCGCTGGCTGGCCGAGGGGCGCTTAACGGTGGATCAGATTGCCGACCGGCTGGGCTACAGCGATGCCAGCAATTTTTCGAAGGCCTTTAAAAGCTGGACCGGCCTGTCGCCCAGTGCTTACCGGCAATCGTTGGGCGATAAGCACTAGTGTTGTCGG
>JBFHCW010000351.1:0-2461 GCA_041585035.1 Litorivivens sp. | reverse complement strand
CGTAACTGGGCACTATGTCATAGCCATCGAGGCGCAGTTGCGTGAGAATGCGCTCGGAGTCGACCAGCGCTTTGGGGCAGCCCAGACTGACAAAGCCGACTTTCGAATTGGACATAAAAACCTCGGGTTGAGCAAAATAGAGTAGTGCGTGCCAGCGGCGCGGGGCCGCTATTCTACCTGAGCATGGCGTGGACAGCCATGTTGCGCCTGCCCGTGACATTCAGGAGAACCTTCGTGTTCCGTAGTGTACAAACTTTCATTCTGGCCGCGGGCATGGTGTTGCTAGCCGCCTGCAGCCTTCCCGTCGTGCAGGACAATGCGGACAGCCCACCCGTCCAGGGGCCATTTCAGGCTCCCTGGTTGAGTGTAACGGCAGAACAGGCGATTACACTCGATAGCGCCTATCGCCAGCAACGCAAGGCCGTGCTCGAGGCTCTGGACGGGCGCGCGCCGGAAGGGTTCAAGGCCGGCTTGACCAGCTCCGCGGGTCAGCAACGCTTTAATGTGCGCGAGCCGGTAGCCGGTGTGCTCTGGCCGGAGGCCGGCATGGTCTTTGACGGTGACAGGGCAGTCATTCAGCGCAGCGATTTTCGCAAGCCCATGCTCGAAATGGAGCTGGCCTTTCGCATCAATACCCTGATCCCCGAGCCTCTGGCCGATGTATCCGAAGTGCAGTTTGTGGTGTCTGAGGTGATGCCGGCGCTGGAAATTCCCGACCTCGGTTTCGATAGTGAAGTGGGTATGACCGGTGAGGCCATTGTTGCCGCTAATGTTGGCGCCCGGGCCTATTTGCTTGGGCAGGGGCTGAACCCCGGGGATGTCGACATCAATGCCGTGCGCGCTCACCTAAGTCATGATGGCAAGCGCGTGCTGCGGGGGGATGCGACCCAGGTTATGGGCAACCAGTGGAAAGCGTTGTTCTGGCTGATCAATACCCTTGTCGAACAGGGCTGGGTGATTCAGCCGGGGCAGGTGCTGCTGACCGGGGCGATGGGCGAGATGCTCCCTCTGGAAGCGGGCCTTTACGAGGCCCATTTCAGTGAGCTCGGCCGTTTGCGCCTGCAAGTAGATTAATCTCTAGGCCTGCCAGCTTTCCTGCTGGCTGTAGCCGCGCAAATTCAAGCCCAGCTGGCGCAGGGTCAGCAGCAACTGCTGGCTGTCCTCGCGGGTCAGAAATTCCCCGATTTCCACCTGGCTGGCGCCCTGGCTCAGACTGATGCTGAGTGCCCTGCCAGTGTCGTCGTCAGAGACGTGCACTGCTACATCACTTATTGGCCACTGCCAGCTTTGCTGAGGGCGATAGTAGCCTTTTTCAATCCGGAGTCGGCCCTGTTCCAGCCACAAAATCTGGCGGTAGTTCTGGTGCAGATTGACCCAGTACAAGGAGCCGCTGAGAGCCAGGATTTCGAGCCCGGCAAAGGGCAGGATGAGCCAGGCGCCAATGGCGGCAAAGCCGCCGGCGACCAATGCGCTTACCAGGCTGACGCCAATAATGATCTGCTTGTTCATCTGCCAGTTTGCCGAGCAGTTCGGCTGAAGGATCAGGCAGACTCTGTCGTTATTTTTCTGCAGCTCAATCACAGAGGGTAGCCCCCGCCGTTGGAATTTTTATCACACGCTCAGACAGCTCAGCTGCCTAAGCTTGTTTTGATCGCGCTTTTCTCGCCCCGGAGCTTAACCGGAGATCGCGAGCCGGCTGATAATCAGGCCAAAAAAGCTGTCGCAGTCTGGATTCTCGTAGTACCAGCCCATGTGTTCGTGGCATTCACTGCAGGTTGCATACTGCCAGTAAAAGGTGCGAAACCAGCTGAAAGCGGGGGTGGGGTTGCCGCTGATGGTGCAGCCGGGAGCCACTTCAAAACAGGCCAGCTGGAAGGTGATGTTGTGCGGGTTAACCACGCGGTGCTCGTGCGCGCCCTGCACGTTCAGCCGTGCCTGCTTGTGCGTTATTGGAGACAGGCAAAGGCTGCAGAGGATGTAATCCTCCGGTCGGTGATCTTCCTGCTGGAGGCACTCGTCCAGCCAGCCGGGCAGTATCGTGTCTTCAGTGGCCATTGTCGCTACAATGCTCCGCTGCCAAACGGTTGTCCATAAGACAACCCTCTCTGTGAATCAGTATAGGATGGCTGACTTTGTCGCGCCAAGTTCTTAATCACGATTTAACACAGCGGGTCAGTCGCTCGGTGCGCGGCGCCCGTATCGAGTCTACGCGGTTGCCGCTGGTGCCTGAAATCGCGCTGTATCTGCTCAATGCGGATTACCCCCAGCACGCCTTGAGTGACGATGAAGTGCGCTGGCTAATGGATAACCCGGCCTACTGGTGCTTCTGCTGGGCGAGCGGTCAGGTACTGGCGCGTTATGTGCTCGATAACCCGCAGTGGGTGGCGGGTAAAACCGTGATGGATTTTGGCTGTGGTTCCGGCGTCGTCGCCATAGCGGCAGCCCTTGCCGGTGCGGCGCG
>JBFHCW010000350.1:0-2462 GCA_041585035.1 Litorivivens sp. | reverse complement strand
TTCTTGTAGCCGTCGGCATTGATAAATACGTCGGGCACCGAACCGTAAATACTCGCACCCAGCTCCAGCGCCAGCTCGTCATCCATCAGCACCACAAACTGGGACGCCTCGGCCAGGGTAAAACCACAGTTGTCGCCAAAGGGGCGGCAGGCGCGACGATAAGCGGCCTCGTCGAGAGAGTCCACCCCGTCCAGCTTCATCAGACCGGCATCGGTGGCCAGTGCACCCATGGTGGCATAGCCATCGATGACATCCGGCGTGATCGGTGCTTCGGCTGCGCCGACAATGGCAATACGCGCGCGGCCGCTGCGAATATCCTGCACACCGGCGCGCAGGTTATAAAGGAAGGTAGCGCAGGCGCCCAGCGAGGGACCGGTACTGCCGATGCTGCCGAGCACATAAGCGTTGACAAAATCCGAAGGCATATCGGCCAGCCCAAGTGCGAGCTGCTTGGAGGTGACCCGCTTACCGCCAAGGCGCGCCGCCAGAAGGCCGCCGAACCCGCATTCATCGAGCTGAGCCATGGCCGAGCTGGCGTAGACACTCACCTGATCCGGGCGCACCGCCGAGAGGAGTGTCTCCCAGCCAATCCCCACGGATTGAATGGCGTCTGACGCACCGTAAACAGAAAGCTGCAGCCCCCGAGGATGGCTGCGCGACGCGTAGAGCGCTGCCGGATCAAAGCCCGTTGGCAGCTGACCGGCGGCGCGCACCTCACTGCTTCGGGTGGTCTGCACCAGAAAATCGCTGGCGCCACGCATGTCCACGCGCACGCGGCCTTCTTCAATTTCGGTCACAGTCCAGTTTTCGGGCACCTGCTCCGGCAGATTGCGCGCCCGCGTGACGAAACTCAGCACATCCTCGGCGGGAGCCAGCGGCATCGGCTTGTTGCAGGGAATCGCCTCGGTATCAAACCAGCCGGCCTCAATTTTACGTACCAGGGTATGGTTCAGAATAAACTCCCGATCGCTCGCCGGCACGCCCATCAGCGCCGACAGGCTTTGCAGGGTTCGGTCCGCTTTGTCCTGAGGCAGTGCATCCAGCACCAGACGCCGGTAGCCATGATGGAAGGACGACCTGCCTGCGGCGTTGATGCCGCCAAACCCTGTAATAACCGCTAACCGCGCCACGAATTCAAACTCCCAGACAACAAATGACGGGCAGATTCTAGGTAAAGCCTGCACGATAAAATAGTATATTATGGCCACTTTCTAGTATATTCAGGACGAATATAAGCATGGTCAACATTGCCCTGGTCGCCCTGCCCAACGCACTGACCTCCAGCCTTTCCTTGCCGCTGGAGATGCTGCAGGCCACCAGCGATCAGCTGCGTATACAGCGCCAGCGCGCTCCTCGCGTCCAACTGCTGGGGCTTGACGGACACCCTGTAACCGCCGCTGGCGGTCTGACACTCAGCCCGGAAGCGGCTATCGACGACGCGGACTCTCTCGACCTGATTATCCTGCCCACCCGCTGGCGGCACCCGCTGAAAGGGATTGATCTGGACCACCTCGGCGGCTGGCTCAATGCGCACTACCGCGCCGGCAGCACACTGTGCACGGTGGGTACAGGCAGCTACCTGCTCGCTGAGGCGGGCCTGCTGCACAATCGTCCAGCCACCACCCACTGGCACTATTTTGAGGACTTTAGCGAACGCTACCCGCAGGTTGACCTGATCCGGAACTACCTGATCACCGAAACCGAGCGGATTTTCTGCGCCGGCAGCATTAACTCTATCGCCGACCTGCTGGTCCACGTGATTGGCGAGCGCTGGGGCACCACCATCGCCCACCGGGTAGAGCGCCAGTTTTCGCCGGAGATCCGCCGCCCCTTCCACTCTCACGCCTACCGGGTTGGCCAGACCGACCTGCACCGGGATGAGGCGATTGCCCTCGTTCAGTCGTACCTGGGCAAGCACTTTGCCAGTCCCGTGCGGCTGTCGCAGCTGGCGCAGCAAGCCGGACTCAGTGAACGCAGCCTCACCCGCCGCTTCAAACAGGCCACCGGCCAGAGTCCACTGGACTACCTCAACACCCTGCGCCTGCGCACCGCCCGGGAACTCCTGCAGCAGAGCAATCTCGCTATCAGTGATATCGCCCAGACCGCGGGCATTCCCGACCCCAACTATTTCAGCCGCCTGTTCCGCCGCGAGTACGGCGTCACACCCAAACAATACCGGGAAGATGTGCGCGGAAAACTGTTCTCACCGGGTGCCCACCACAAAGCTTGAAAAGGTTACAATCGCGTCAGAATTGGGTAACACGTGTGTACTTTTGTCGCCCCGGGGCCTGATAATCAACCCACAATCGGTTAATTCATAGGCCCGGCGTGCAGTGCACTCCGGCGTACACCCTAAGAGAGAGTCAACCATGGAAAACACCGCAGAACTGCCTATCCCCTTTGGTTGGTATTGCGTCTCCCTGTCCAGGGACTTGCAGCCCGGTGAGGTCAAACCCATTCGC
>JBFHCW010000349.1:0-2468 GCA_041585035.1 Litorivivens sp. | reverse complement strand
GGTCGAATCGTTCGCTATAACCTGAATAACGACACATCCTCTCCCGGCAACCCCGCTATCATAGGCTCGGCGATACGAACCCTTAGATCGGTGGCTTTGCGGACCTGACTTTCGACAGGGGTGCCCTTACTTGAGTTAGCGCCAGCTAACCGGCGACACTTATAAACCTAGGACACAAATCGGAAGCCAGCAAACTTTTCCGTGAAATATTTCACAATTGTGACACCACAAGAGATGCCAACCCGAGGGGCAGGCCCTACTGCAAATAGGCCCCCATCCGCTGAGGTCGATAACAGTTTGGTTTTATTGATTTTATTGAAACCCGCTATCCGGGAGGCAAGCGTCGCCACCCACTCGACTGAGCGACGGAGGCGACAGTGTATTTGCTGCGCTGTCGCGCTCAGCCATGTAGCAGACCGAGCAATCGCCAATCGAGAGGCGTTAATCTGATCCGCGAAGGCAGTTGGCGTAATAGCTTACCGTTGCAGGCCAATCGGAGAAGATTCCGATCACCCCCACGTCACGGACCAGCACGTCGATCACCGCCATCACATCTCCATCATTGTCGACGACGGCCTCCACCCCCTGGTAATACCATCCGCCGCCCCCGGCCAGAGGACCGGAGCGCTCCACCGTCCAGGCAATAATCGCCAGTCCTGCCTGCCGCGCCTGCCGAGCATAACGCGAGGGAATGAGTTCCCCCCGGTCATTCGTGCTAAGCAACAGCCATAGCGGTGGCGCAATGGTCGTCACCCCCTGCGTGCGCAATGCCTCCATGCTGGGCTCCCAGACGTGAGGGGCCAGATCCGCAAAGCGCGGATCGGCGTAGCGGCCGTCCAGAAATACCGCCTGACGAGCAAAGGCCGGGGTGTGCCGCAGCCAGTAAGTAATGTCTTGCGGGTGAAAGGATTGCGGCCACACATCCCCGGGTGGCACGCCCGCATTCACGTACTCATCTATAAGCTTCTGCGCAAAATCGGCCTGAGAGAAGCCCTCAAACGGCATGGGCACAGCCGGCAGCTTGAGCTCCGGCGTCATCTTGACGCCAAGGGACTTAAACAGCGCGATACTTTCGGCGTGGGTCATCAAGGTACCGCGCTGGGTATAGAGGTCCGTTTGCCAGCGCGGTGTAGCCTTCATGTAGTCTTCCACCGACGTGGCCATGGGGTTGGCGCTGTCCATCTTGCCGTTCAGCGTTTTGAATTCTGCCGCCGTAATATCCGAGGTACAGCACTTTACCTTTGCCGGTTCGCCCGTAGAGGGATCGGCCGGCGTAAAGGGCGTCGTACATTTTTGGGCCAGGCTCGGGCGACTGAGGATATCGGTGGTGGTGTGCAGGTCACACTGGCTGTGCCGGCAAACCAGAACCTTGTCTTTGGTGAACGTGACATCGCATTCCACGATGCCGGCGCCCATGACAACGGCCGCTTCATAGGATTCACGCGTGTGCTCGGGAAATTGCAGGGGTGCACCGCGATGTCCAATGGATAACTCAGTGCGTCGAAAGGTGCTGTTACCGCACGCCTGCAGCCGCTCCTTCAGCGGCCCTGGGTCCATATCATTGACCAGGTAGAAGGGTCTGGGGCCAAGTTGTGCCGGGGGCACTTGCCCGCCATCTGACATTGCGCAGTGGCTGCAGGCCAGTGCCGCCAGCAAGATGGCTATAACTTTGGTCAGGCGCATAGTATTACCTCCAGCCCCGAAGCCTGCGCAGCCCCAGCGTTCTGACAGCGCCATTAACGACTGTTATTTGGGCGCGCCCCCGTCCACGGGGCAGGCCGGAAGCGCCGAGTCACCGGCGAGCAACCAGACGGGGGCCGTAAAGGCGATGGGCCGATTTGTCTCTGGATCGCGAATGCGCAAGAAATAATAGGACTCCCCTGCGCCGACGCGCAAGGTGGTCGACACGTCGGCCCCTTCCTTTGACGCGGCCACCGTGTTGCCACCAGTGACAAACTCAACCTCTGCGGCAAAAGGGATGCCACCGCGCGATACTGACACAGTCGCGTTAAGCTGCGTCCCCTCGGGCGTCCGGATCCGCGAGCCCATGGGGTGCCCATCGACGGTATAACTGACACGGATATCGTTATAGTGCTGGGCCACCGCGTAAAAGCGGCGCGCCAGTAAGGCCTCGCGGAGATCATTGGCACTGCGGCTGCGGGCTATCGCCACCGTTTTGGGCAATGAACTCGCGCCCCAGTCCGTGCCATGATGGTCTTCAGAGCCCATGGGCCCGAGATGCCAACCCTTGTCCAGTGCGTACGACAGCCAGCTTCCACCCCTGCCGCCAGAATCGTACTCGGAACCTTTACCAAACACTTCAACAGCGACCGCGCGGTAATCGGCTCCGGGCACAAAGCGAAAATCGTTAAAGGTGTACGTCGGGTCGTGCAAATCCTTCGGCAGTTCGGTGAGGTTCTCTTCCAGGTTGCCCTGAACATCCTCGTGCAAAAAACCCTCAATCGTGT
>JBFHCW010000348.1:0-2471 GCA_041585035.1 Litorivivens sp. | reverse complement strand
TTCAACGGGCCAGTTGTAGAGCTGACCGGTCAGTTGGTCTTCAATAATGGAGCGTTTTTCCTCCACCACCAGAATTTCTTCCAGCCCTTCGGCAAAGCCGTGAGTTGCCACCGGCTCCAGCGGCCAGGGCATACCGACCTTGAACACGCGCAGTCCGATGTCGGCGGCTGTACGCTGGTCGATGCCCAAATCCTCTAGCGCTTGCAGCACATCCAGATAACTTTTGCCGCTGGTGATAATGCCGAGACGCGCCTTGGGGCTGTCGATCACCACACGGTTCAGATTGTTCACGCGGGCAAATTCCCGGGCCGCGTAGATTTTGAATTTGTTGAGTCGGCGCTCTTGCTCCAGGGGGTTGTCGGGGTGGCGAATGTGCACGCCACCGGGCGGCAATTCAAAACTGTCAGGAATAACGATATTGATGCGATGCGGATCGATTTCGGCAGAAATCGCTGAGTCCATATTCTCGGTGATCGCCTTCAAACCAACCCAGCAGCCGCTATACCGGGAAAGCTCCCAGCCATAGATTCCCAGATCCAGCACTTCCTGCACATTGGCCGGTGCCAGCACCGGCATGGACGCGCCCATAAACATATGCTCGGACTGGTGTGGCAAAGTGGAGGACTTGGCGGCGTGGTCGTCACCCGCCACCGCCAACACGCCGCCAAACTTCGCGGTGCCAGCAGCATTGGCGTGCTTAATCACGTCCATGCTGCGATCAACGCCCGGCCCTTTGCCATACCACATGCCAAACACGCCATCGTATTTCGCACCGGGAAACAGGCCCACCTGCTGACTGCCCCATACTGCGGTCGCCGCCAGATCCTCATTTACGCCGGGCTGGAACTTGATGTTGTGTTTGTCGAGATATTTACCCGCCTTCCACAAGGCCTGATCAACGCCGCCGAGTGGCGAACCGCGATAACCGGAGATAAAACCGGCGGTATTCAGGCCCGCCTCCAGATCGCGCTGGTGCTGCAGGATCGGCAGGCGAACCAGTGCCTCGATCCCGGTTAAATAGGCGCGAGTAGTATCAAGAGCGTATTTGTCGTCCAGGGAAACGGTGCGCAGGGCCATGGCAGTACACTATCCAGAATGAGTTTCTGAAAATATAGCCTGCCTGCGTGAAGTAATTTATGTTAATTAGACGTATAAATTGCATTTAGTTGAATTGATTATCAGCCATATAGATAGATAAGAGATAAATAATTCAACAAAAGGCCGGCACAGAGCCGGCCCTCCTGCCGCGTCAGGCGGCCTGACGAGCTGCCCGCTCAAACTGCCCCACGACAGACAACAGGGCCTGCAGCATCGCCGAGCTGGTATCTTCCCCGAGGGATGCGGCCGAGAAACTGCGGCCATCGATATCGGCGCGAATACAGGCCAATGCGCTGGCATGGGTGCCACCTTCCACGGCGAACTCATTGTATTCGCCAATCTCAACCGCGGCGCCGGTTTGGGCACTTACCGCCTGCACTACCGCTTCAAGCACGCCCTGTGCGACACCGCTGAATTCCCTGCCACCGGCCACAACCCGCGCAGATACGCCGCTGTCGCCCCGGTGCAGATCGTAGTTTTCCAACTGCCAGCCCTCAGGCACCGCAAGGTAGTGCTCGTCAAACAGCCGGCGAATGGTCAGTGAGTCGATTTCACCCCCCTGATCTTCCGCCACCTTTTGCACCAACCGGGAAAACTCCTGTTGCAGCCAGCGCGGCAGGTCGATGTTGTAGTCTCGCTCCAGCACGTGTGCCACCCCACCCTTGCCGGACTGACTGTTAATGCGAACCACCTCTTCATAGCGACGACCGAGATCCTGGGGGTCGATGGGCAGGTAGGCCACGTTCCAGATATCGCCGTCCTGGCGCCGCACCAGACACTTGCGGATCGCATCCTGATGGCTGCCTGAAAAAGCCGTAAAAACCAGTTCGCCCACATAGGGGTGGCGCGGATGAGTCGCGATATCCGTGCAGCTTTCGACCACCTCGCGAATCTCCGCCATATTTTCGAAATTGAGTTTGGGGTCGATCCCTTGCGAATAGAGATTCATGGCCATGGTAATCAGGTCCATATTCCCGGTGCGCTCGCCGTTGCCCATCAAGGTGCCTTCGATGCGGTCGGCGCCGGCCATCACACCGAGTTCCGCCGCCGCCACCGCACAGCCGCGGTCGTTATGAGTATGTAAGCAGATAGTGATGTGTTCGCGCTGCTGGACACCCTCACAAACGCGCTCCACCTGATCGGCAAAAACATTGGGGCTGGACATTTCAACGGTGGCAGGCAGATTGATAATCACTTCCTGCCCGTTTTCCGGCTGCCACACAGCATTGACTGCATCGATAACCTCAATCGCGTAATCGGTTTCAGTACCGGTAAAACTTTCGGGAGAATACTGGAAAACCCAATCTGTATCCGGGTACTTGGCGGCCTCTTCTTTCACCAGCCGGGCACCGGTTATGGCTATCTGTTTAATA